>CALMEH010000592.1 GCA_937863115.1 uncultured Acidobacteriota bacterium | reverse complement strand
GAAAAAAAAGCGTTTCGTTATCAACCGAAAATTGCAGATTACCGAAAAAATTGTGTTCGGGAACATTCAACTTAAAACTGCTTCCCGTGTTGATGTCCTGCAAATAAATTCCGTCTTCACGGACAACAGCAAACGATTTGCCGTCGGGCGAAATGACCGGAAACGAGATGTCGCCGGAAAACGTAAGTTGTTGAAAATTAACGTTTTCGACTGGCGCAGAGGTCTGTTTTGATGAAAGAAAACGGCTCGCCGAAAATCCTACCAAGGTTGCCGCGACAATCAACGCCGAAATCAGCAACACAAGGCGATATTTCTGAAAAAACGATTTTTCAACGATTGGTAAAATGTCCGATTTTTCTGCTGATGCGCCGTTTTGCGTAATCGGAACAGCGATGCGAAAACCGCGACGCGGCACGGTTTCGACGATGTTTTTGTCATCGGCGTCTTTGCCGAGCGCACGGCGAATCGTGTAAATACTCTGCGAAAGATTGCCTTCTTCAACAAACGAATCCGCCCAAACCGCACTCATTAGTTCATCTTTACTGACAATTTTCCCCTCGCTTTCAATTAACCGACAAAGCACGTCCAAAACCTTCGGCGGAAGCGCGATCTCAGTTTCGCCGCGCCGCAGAATCTTCTCCGGCATATCAAACCGAAAATCGGCGAAAACATAAGTTTTTCCTCGTTTCTCTTCCATTGTTGAAAGTTTCTTGATAAAAAATTGAGAGTTTCTTAAAGACTTTCACTCCGCTTTCGGCTCAAAATTCACATAAAGATTTGCTTTATCTTACGACAAATAGGCGGAATTTGTGTAATGAAAAAAATACAGTCGGCGAAAATTTTTTTATTGGCAATGATTGCGGCATCTGCCGCTTGCGCGAAAAAAGAGCGAGGGGCGACATTTGCCGATGTCTGTCAAAGCGAAAATCAAACGCCAATCAGCATCAGAGGTTTCTTAAAAGTTCCGACAAATGCAGCCGCGCAGAATTTTCTGCTTGTCGAAAACGAAAACGGCACCGGCGGTTTTATTCAAATCGAAACGCCTGACCAAAAAGATTTTTCAAACAACGTGCCGGTAAAACTGACAGGCGAAGTCTTGAAAACACAAAATTCGTGCGTTTTGAAATTAACCAAAATCGAAACGCCGTAAATTTGAGAAAGGGAGAAGAGGTGAAAAATTATGAGAAAATTAGTGGTTTTATTATTGGTTTCGGCATTTTTGTTGGGTGGTTGCGGTGGCAAAACCTATTCGGGGATGTTGAAGATGCAAAACGGAGCGGAAAAAACTGAAGGAAAAGTAACGGTTATGGTGAAACAGGAATCGGAAAAAGTTGCGACAGTTACGATTTCGAATAGCGACAGCAGTAATCCGACGCTTTTATACAGATGTTCTTCGCTCAAATTCGTTAAAGTCGAATCCGGCGATGCGACACCTTGGATGGCGATGGAAACGCCTTGCACTTTGTTCAAGGAAAACGATTCAAAATTTGGCGGAATGCTTACTTTTGACGACAAAAAAATGCGTCTGAGCGGCACTTTAACTGAAAACGGTTCGCGCTCTTATTTTCACGAATTCGACGGCGAGGCGAAATAGCGGAGGAGATTTTATGAAAAAAAATATTTTAATGGCGATGATTTTGAGTGTAGGTTTATGGGGTGCGTGTCAGAAATCGTCTTCAAACAGCGTGGCAAATTCCAATATTGCAAAGGCTAATTCAAATCAACCGACAAACGGCAACGCAAATACTGAAAACAAAAATACGAACACGGAAAACAAAAATGTTTTGGAAACAGTGAACGAAAGAGGCAAAATCAAGCCTGATGCAAACGCTAAACTCGAAAAAGGTAAGAAGTTTTCGACGACCTATTACGAAATTATTTTGCCTGCCGATTGGCGAGCCTTGCCGGGTAAAGACTTCGGTCCCTGGGATTATGTTCCGGCAAAGGCGGGCGAAGACGGGATTGTTAAAGTTTTTCTGAAATTTGAATTTGTTACCGAAGAGAGAAATCCGGGCATTTTGACTAATCCGCGAAAATGGTTGGAAACGCAACTCGAATATGAGAAGAAATTCAAGGACGAAGGAAGAATCGCCGAATTCGGCACGCTCGGGGTCGGCACAAATTCGGAATCAGCAATTCCGCCCGTTCCCGGTGTTATCAATATGAGAGATATTGTCCACATAGACCTTAAAGACGAATATAAAAAAGACAAATGCAATGCCGATAATCCGATGAACTGCGGAGAATTCAGTTGGACGGGCTTCAATGTCAAAGAAGAAAAAGAATGGTATTTTTCAGTTTCGTTTCCGCCCGGAACTTACGAAGAAAACAAACCGACAATTGACGCAATTTTGAATTCAATCAAATTCAAATAGTATTCGATATGAAATTAACCTTCGATTTTTTACGGCGAGAACTTTGTTTTCTCGCCGTTTTTTTTCGTCTGATTTTTTTTGAAATGTTTTTTCGACTTTTGACACTCTTATCGAAGAGTTAATAAAACTTGATGATTTTCAAAGGTAAATAGAGGGATTTTTCGAGATGAAAACAAAATATCTAATCTTAAATTTATTTGCGGCGGCGATAATTTTCGCCGGATTCGGAGTGGTGCAAACTTTGGCGCAACCTTCGGACGCGCAGATTAAAAAAGATGTCGGCGGCGGCAAAGCGGTTTCGGTTGTTTTATACAAACCGGGCAAGCGTGTTTGGAGTTCGACGTATTCAAAATACGTTTGGGAAATCGGTTTTCAATCGAAACTCAAAACCGACACGGCGGGCGTTTTCGTCATTGTTACGGGAACGGCTTCGTATGACATCATCGGCGGACGTTATGTTTATTGGCGCACGTTTGTCAGCGAAAATTCTTACGAAGGCATTCCGAATCCGAACGCAGATGTGTTGGAAAATTTGATTGAAAAATTCGGCGAACAAAAAATAATGATGGCGTATTTTTACAAAGTCGAAGGCGCAGTCGAATCAATCAAACTCGCCGAAAAGCCTTTGTTTGAATGGCACACGCCGAACTCGGTTTCGTTTAATGTCGTGGCAATTTACAAAGAAAAAGGCGACGGATACGATGCGCCGCCACAGCGGTTGGCGCGGACATTTCGCGTGAGAATTTACCGCGACGACGTAAAAGGCGAATGGTTGCGGCTTGTGCAAACGGCAAACGATGTCGAGGTAAAAAAACTTTAATTTCAAATAGGAGAAAAAAATATGAAAACAAAAATCGGAGCAATTTTTGCAATCTTTATCAGTATTTCGATGTTGGCTTTGCCGACTCGGGCAGACCAACCGTTTATGCGGGCGGCGCAGGAAAATTTGGAAGACGCGCTGAAATCTTTGAAAAAAGCGACCGCTGACAAAGGCGGACATCGTGAGAATGCGATTTCGATTACTTCGCAAGCAATTACATCAGTCAAAAACGGAATCAGCTATGACCAACAAAATCCGAACGACCGACGGCGGCGCAACAATACGGAAAACGAATTTTCGCCCGTAAATTACAACAATTTCGACCAGCCGAATATGGTCAAAGCGCGTGAATCTTTGCAATCTGCGCTTGCCAATTTGCGAAAGGCTTCGGCAGATAAAGGCGGTTATCGTGAACAAGCAATGAATTTGATAAACAACGCGATTACGGAAGTTAATCGCGGCATCGAATACGACCGAAATCATTAATGCAGAAACGCGCACGAAGTAAGCGTGCCGTTTGTAGAAAAAACACGCTTACTTTGTGCGCGTTTCTGCATTTTATAAGCTCGATCGGGTTTGAAGTGTGCGGATTTTGCCTGTCTTTGATTGGTAAAAATCTAAAATAAGAAAGTAAATCCGTGCGCTTCAAACTTGTCGGGAAGTTAGAAAAAAAATACCAATCAAAAACAGGAGACAAAAAAATGAAAAAACATCTATTAATTATTTCAATCGCCGCATCAACGATTTTTGCGGCGTGTTCAGGCGGCGGTGCAAATAATGCAACGAACGCGCCCGCAAACGGCACGACAAACGGCGCGAACAATGCGGCGACTTCAAAAGCTACGCCGACGATTGATCCGAATATGCAGGCGACATTTCCGTTCAAGGATTTTCCGACGGTAGATACGACGGCGAAAGCGGGCGAAATCGTGCTTGTGCCGTCATATAATTGGCTTCAAGAAGCAAATGTCAAAGGCGCGGATAAAACGACGATGATTTGGTATCAACAAACGATGGTTACGCCGGGCGCAGAAATGTCGGATGTTAAATTTATGTCCGATACGAAGAAAGTTCCGAATGCTTATATCGTAGCGATTCCGCCGGGCGGAACAGCGAAAAAAGGCGATATTGTGCTGACGTGGTGGCAATCCGGTTCGGGAATGAAACGCGCCATTGTCGTTGATGATGCCACACCGACCGAGCCTGTCGTGCGCTATCTCGACATCGAATACGACAATCCGGCGAAATCCAAAGACGGCAAAACGGGCATCGGACAGATGGACGAAAAACTCAAACCGAATTCGTTCGTAAAAATCACCGCACCGTTCGAACCGGGAACATTTGTCGCAGTCCAAGACGGCGCAGATATGAAACCCGTGCAAGTTATCCGCGTTGCGGGCGACAAGGTTTTTGCCAGCACATTCGCCGGCGGCATCGGAGTTTTCAATAAATCGAGCTGCACGCCGTTTCCGATTGTTTCAGCGGCAAAAGAAGGCGAAAAAGTCAAAGCCGTCTGGGTCAGCTCGGTCAAAGAAGGCACGGTTACGAAAGTTGATGCGGCAATCGGTCGTGTTTTCATCAAATTCGACGTTGACGGCAAAGAAAGAGCCATTGCTTTCGGGCAAGTGATGAAGTAAATTAACGTCAGTTCGGGATAAGAAAAAATCAAAAGAATGAACCACGAAATAACACAAAATAACACGAAAACTCAATCAAATCTTGCTCGGTTTTTTGATTTGTTTCGTGTTGCTTCGTGTTATTTCGTGGTTTAGATGTTGTCTTTTTCTTATCCCGAACTCAGGTTAAATTAGTGAACAACCTAATAATTAAAAGTGAAAAGTGTCGGAATTTCTTCTGATACTTTTCACTTTTCACTTTTAGTTTTACGTTTTCCAAGTTGCGACAATTGATTTCCAATTTCGGATTATCGGTTTCCAGATTGTAATAAACGATTTCCAAGTCTGAACCGTTGATTTCCGAATTTGAATTATTAATTTCCAACGTGAGATTGTTAATTTCCCATCTTGAACCGATAATTTCCAATCTGCGACAGCCGCTTTCCAACTCGAAACTCTCGATTTCCAACTTTTGACTATCAATTTCCACCACTTTGCCTACAAAGTGCTTAAAATCGACAAATTAATCAACAATTATTTATTGTAAGTATTGGGACGAAATAAATTTATAAATCGAACCACGAAAAAACACGAAGCATCACGAAAAGAAATCTTTTGTTTCGTGTGTTTTTCGTGTTGTTTCGTGGTTCATCTTTGCTTTAACTTTTAGGCAAAGCCGAGTTTCAAAGCAGACGTTTCGGTTTTTTGAATTTCAATTTTTTGACGTTGTGATAAACCTGATGGTCTCTGAAAGCCGAGCCGAGATATTTGATTGCCGAATTCAAGCCGTCGCACAGATTATCGGCAGTCGTGTAGAGCGGCGCGTCGAGAGCCGTGCGTGCCGTGTCGGTTTCGGCGGTGGCGTTTGTTACGTCGGTGTTTGCCTGTCGCTTCGCTGCCAGTGTCGCGTCGAGCGTCGTCAGCAAAAACTTGGTTTCCGAAGGATTAAAATTAACCGCGTTGGCGCGGAGCGTTTCGACAAAATTGGCAAAATGTTCGGTTTTTCCGGCGTAAGAAGTTTGCGCCGAAGAGATGGTTTGACCGCCGCCGTTCGGATTATTCGGGTCGGCAGGTTGTTTCGGCACGGCGCGTCTGCCCTTATATTCGCGGCTGAAAGAGCGCAGATTGTCCAGATCGTTTTTATCCCAACCCGCCGAATCGCAGTATTTAATCAAATCGGTCATCAATTTTGAAGTCGGCTGATGCAGCGTTTCGCGGCTGTTGCGTGTTTCTTCTTCGATACTCGATTTCTGCTGAAAAGCCGTGCGAAGCGGCAAAGCGGCGGCAAGATTCGCCTGCAAAACGGCAAGCGCGGCATGCGGATTCGGCGGTTTATAATCCCCGCCGAGCGTCGCAATCTGTGCCACCAAAAATTCCGCATTCGTAAAAAATTTAGCCTCAGTCGTTTCACTTTGTTTCTTAGGCATAGTTTATTTTCTCCTTTATTGTATTTTGAATAAAGTAAAAAAAACTCCGCATCAGCACTCGAAAATGCTAACAGGAGTTTATTAAAACTAAGGGGAGTTTAGTTAAAGCAGAATTTTTTTTACTTAGAAAAGATAAGAGATATTGAAAAAAATGTCAAGAAAAATTTTTCGGATAGTGTTCTACATTGTGCGGTGTTTGGAAATTAACCACGAAACAACACAAAAAAACACGAAAGAAATCAATAAATTAGTGTGATTTTGTGTTATTTCGTGGTTAGAAGCTATCTCAAAATAGTTTTTCGGTCACGTCAGCGACATTTTGAATTTAGCCGTGTCTTTTAAGGCACGGAAAAGGAAATTAAAATTTTTTGTCGCGTCAGCGACAACTGAATCATTTAGCAAGCATTTATCAGCCGTCGCTGACGCGACGCAAATGATTTTCATAATTTCCCGTGCCTTAAAAGACACGGCTAAATTCATTTTATCGCTACGCGATGATTCGGATAGTTATTTTTGAGATAGCTTCTAGATATTTTCAGCCCCACACAATTAAGACACTACTTTTTTTCGGCAGATATTTAAGGGCAGATTTAGTTTGGAAAATTACAACTTAAACTTTGCAAAATACTCATCAATCTCACCGCGCCCGAAGCAATCATTTCAAATAAATCTGATTTGCAGATTCAGTTTGATAAAAAACTCACCGTTTTCTTGGAAGATGTTTCCGAAATCGTGGCGCGTCGTGCTTGGTGTGTCGAATCTCGTGTTGTTGAACAGGTAATTTTCAAACTGATCGCGGTCGTAGATGTGATAGCAGATTACGTCGCCGTTTTCTTTGACGATCAGATAACCGCCCGTCGCTTCGTATTTGCCGCGCCAAACGGTCGTGCCTTTCAATCCTAAAGTGCATTCGGTCAAAAGTCTTTTTACTTTATGTTCGTAAAAATCTTGATTGTCTGAGTAATCGAAGTTTAAAGGATTTTCCTGTTTTACACGTTCGGTGATTTCCTTGATCTTCGACAAAGGCGTGCTGTAATAAAGCAGAATCATTCGACCGAGAATCGCGGGCAGATGTCCGTCCGCATAATCGAGATTATTTCGCAGAATCTTTCCGACAATTCCTGCAAACTCGATGTTTGCGCCTAATTCGTTCAACCTTTGAAACTTCGGCAGAAACGATTTAATCATCGAATTTACCTGCCGCGCATCATCGGCGGAAATGCCCGAAATGCGATACAGAAAATTAGTTTTGTCCTTATTCGTATTAAAAATCGTCGAAGCCGCGCCAACTTCCGATTTAATACTGAACCCAAGCGTCGGCTCTAATCCCGTCCGTAAATCGTGAATGACAATTTTTATATCTGTCTTATCGCTCGACTTTGCTTTCACGGAATAACAATGAATTGATTCCATAAAATTTTGAATCGAAGGCAAAGCAAATGCACCTGTATTTGCTTTTATTTCTCTGTATAACTGAGTCGCCTTTTGATGAAAAGTTTTACAGGGAATTCTTAATTCTTCCTCTCCGCCTCTGACAATTACAATGTCTCTGTCTATAAGATATTCAAAATCACCGACAGCTTCCTGCCGAAGAATTTTAACTATCGGATAAAACAAAGTTGAGATTTTATTTAAGTTTTCATCGCCGCTGTAAAGGACTTGTTCGCTTAAGAGTTTGAAGAATGTATAAATTTCGCTCCATTCGCCTTTGTTTCCAGATAACATATACTTAAAATTAAATAGCAATCTGCTCAAAACTTACTTGCCCAAGATTATTAACTGTATATTTGATTAGTCTTATAGTGTCTTCTTTTTCTACTTCATTTCTTTCTGTTAGGTATTTTTTCGCTTCATCATCAAAATTATTGGATATATAAATTCCTTCGACTGACTTAAACAAAACTTTTTTAGAAACAGAAAAAGTTTTCATATAATGTAGCAGTTGCGAGAGATGAGTTCTCTTTATTTTGCTATTTCTCTTTATCTCTATGAAAGAATAATAATGCGGAAAATTATCTTCATTTCTGTAAATACATAAAATATCAGCACTATATTGTTGAGCTTTCATCATCGGAAATTCCATCAAACACTCTGTAAAGTTATTTACTTCAATATCTTCAATTACATTGTTCAAACCTCTTCTCAAGCAATAGAATATGAAACCCTTCAAAGCATTTTCATTCTGACAAATATATTCCTTTTGGTTCTTTGCAACTACGGGAAGAGTTGAAAAATTAAGACGAACAGGAGTTGAAAAAGTCTCGCCGTCTTTTAAAGAATTGACAACTTCTATGATTTCTAACTCATCATTAATTTCCTCATAATCATAACTAAGTGTTTTGTTTGAATCAGATTTTGGATTTAATCTAGAAAAGATTTTTTCTAGAATTAGTCCTTCATCATTAGTAATTTGCCTAATTCCTCTAAATGAGCCTTGAATATCCCTTTCAAAACTTGAAATTGAAATTAATTGACCGTTTTCGATTAGACTTGCTAATTCAGAAGCGGGAATTGATTTATCGTAATGCTTGATTTCTCTGAAATAAAACCTAAAAGGGTATGATTTATTATTGTCTTTAAATAAATCGTCTTGACAAAAAAAAGAATCATCAACTACTTCAAAAACACCCTTTAATAATTGACTTTCTTTAACATAGAAAAATACTTTGTCTCCTGCTTTCAAAGCGGTAAGGTCAATGAAAAGCCCCCAAAGACCTCTCACATATCTTGCATCTTCTTCCTCTTGTTTGGCTGGCGGAACAATGTTTCTTTCAATTGTTACATTTCCGTAGATGCCTGTTTTGTAAGAAATTTCCCACGCCTTTGGGTTAGAATAGCAAATGTGATACATAATTTTCAGATTTCAATCTATTTTCCTTTTCCTAATTTATCAGAATCCCAAACTCTGCCGTTGTAAGAAATTCTTGCAACGAAATTATTTTTATCATCAATCACCTGACCGC
>CALMEH010000591.1 GCA_937863115.1 uncultured Acidobacteriota bacterium | reverse complement strand
CGCCTCTGCCGCCGTATATCAAACGCGAAAAAGATTCGATTGATAAAGACCGTGAGCGTTATCAAACCGTTTTCGCGCAAAAACGCGGAGCAATCGCCGCGCCGACCGCCGGATTGCATTTTACACCGGAAATTTTGGAAGAAATAAAATCGAACGGCGTTGAAGTTGCCGAAATAACTTTGCACGTCGGTTACGGAACTTTTGAACCTGTTCGAGTTGAAGATTTATCGGAACACAAAGTTTTGCCCGAAAGATACGAAATTTTGCCGGAAACTGCCGAAATAATTAACAAAGCAAAGTCCGAATCGCGCCGAGTTATTGCGATTGGAACAACAACAACACGAACTTTAGAATCTGCAAGAGGTGAAAATTACAAAATCAAAGCCGGCAAAAATTCGGCAAATTTAACGATTACTCCGGATTATAAATTCAAAATTATTGACGGTTTGCTGACGAATTTTCATCTACCACAATCGTCTTTGCTCGTTTTGACTTCAACTTTTGGTGGGCACGAACTTATAATGAAAGCATACAATCACGCTGTAAGTGAAAATTATCGGTTTTATAGTTATGGCGATTGTATGTTTATTTGTTAGCCGTTCGTTGTTCGTTGCAAGAACGGATTTAGAAACGAACCGCAAACCAATCATATGGCTTTTTTGGATAAAATTTTTGGGCTTTTTGTGCCGACAAAACAAGGTGAGCCGGAAATAATTGTTTCCGCGCCAATGATGGCTTATGAAATTTCCCCGCTCACGGAAAAGCATCTGAAAGAGGTTTTGAAGTTGAATTTGCGCTGTTTTAAGGAAGGCGAAAATTATACAAAACATACCTTTGCGTATCTTTTAAATGAACCTAATTGTCTTAGTTATCAATTAGTTACGCCGAAAACACAGATGGTCGGATTTATTTTCGTAATGGTCGAAAACGGCATTGGACATATTACAACAATCGGCGTTGCGCCCGAACATCGGCGACGCGGTTTGGCGCAGAGGCTTTTAACTCACGCGGAAAAAGCTCTGCAAAATCGAAATATCAGCACGGTAACTCTCGAAGTTCGAGTCGGAAATTCGGCGGCGCAAAATCTTTACCGCGAACTTAAATATTCAACCGTTCAACGCATCAAAAAATATTATAACAATGGCGAAGACGGATTTTTAATGGTGAAATCTTTGTTCTAATGGATAATAGATAATGGATAATGGATAATGGTTTAACGATTATGCGTTATCCATTACCAAAGATTTATCCGATAACCGACACGCGCATCACGAAACTTTCGCATACTGAACAAGTTAAAAGACTTATCGAAGGCGGTGCGGAGTTTATCCAACTCCGCGAAAAATATCTTGCACCGAAGGATTTTTATGACGACGCGTTCGAAGCCTTGAAAATTGCTCGTGCCGAAAATGTCAAAATTATTATCAATGACCGCGTTGATATTGCTTTGGCTTTAAAAGCCGATGGCGTGCATCTCGGACAAGACGATTTACCACCTGTCTCAGCACGGAAAATATTGGGCGAAAACGCGATAATCGGTTACTCCACGCATAATCTTGAACAATTAAAAAAAGCAATAAAATTACCAATTGATTATGTGGCAATCGGTCCGGTTTTTGCCACGAAAACCAAAGAAAATCCCGATGAAACGATTGGTATTGAAATCGTCGAACAAGCACGAAAAATCATCGGCGATTTTCCGCTTGTCGCCATCGGCGGAATGAATTCGACGAACTTTTTGGAAGTTTTAAGTTCGGGCGCGAATTCTGCGGCAATTATCAGCGACTTACTTTCCGAACCTAAAAAAATTGCCGAAAAATATACGCTATTAAAAACAACAATAAACAAAGTTAAAATTTAGCTTGCATTTCTTGCAAAATTAAGTGAAAATATAAATCGAACGGACGAATGAAATGCGCCGTTCCGAAAAAAAATCTCTAAAACTGTTTTTCCTGCCTTTTCTAATCTCTAGGAGTTAATCCGAAAATATGAGTTTGCTTGACGTAGCACCGATTATAGAGCAGATGTTGCTCATTTCCGACAATGTGAGCGATTTGAATTTCTCTTGCGGACAAAAACCGCAAGTCGAAATCAACGGCACACTTTATTCCGCATCGCCGCTAGGTCTGGGAAAATTATCAGCTTTTCAAACCGAAATGATTGCGATGTCTATTTTGCGCGACCATCCCGAACCGGCGCGGCATCTTGCCACACGCGGCACGGCTGATTTAAGTTACGCTTTGCCCGGACGTTGCCGTTTTCGCGTAAATATTTTTCAGCAACGCGGTTCTTATTCAATTGTAATGCGCGTTATTCCGCACGAAATTCCGAATTTTGAATCGCTCAATGTTCCGCAAGAACTTGCCGCAATTTGCAATATTCGCAACGGAATAGTTTTGGTTACGGGTCCGACAGGTTCGGGAAAAAGTTCGACACTTGCCGCCGTAATTGACCGTATAAACGAAACGAAAAGTTATCACATCGTTACGATTGAAGACCCGATTGAATTTCTCCATTCGCACAAAAAATGCACGATAAATCAACGCGAAGTCGGCGCGGACACAAAGGATTTTTCGTCTGCGCTACGGGCTGCACTTCGCCAGGCTCCGAAAGTAATTTTGGTCGGCGAAATGCGCGATCTGGAAACAGCTGAAATCGCGCTCGAAGCGGCGGAAACCGGACACCTTGTTTTATCAACCTTGCACACGATTGACGCAGCGAAAACGGTTGACCGCATCATCGGTCTTTATCCGAAAAACGAAGAGAAAATCATTCGCACACGCCTTGCACAGACGTTTCGCTATATCGTTTCACAACGCTTGATTCCAAAAATTGACGGCAAAGGTCGCGTTGCGGCAGTCGAAATTTTGAAATCGAATCCGCGAACGCGCGAATATATCGAAAAAGGCGAATCTGAAGGCAAAACGCTTTTGGACGCGATGAAAGACGGTGAGATTGATGGAATGCAGGACTTCGATTCGGTAATTCGTCGAATGATTGAAAAGGAAATAATTTCACTCGAAGACGGACTTTCGTTTGCAACCAATCAAAACAATCTTTTGCTTCAACTCAAAGGTTTATCTTCGACCGAAGACTATGCGAACGTCAACCAACCGCAATCGCAATCGCCAAATATGATGCCGCCGCCCTCGCCGCACAATCCAAAATCCGTTCTTGATATGATTGAATAATTTTAAGTAAATCGGTAATCGGTAATCGGTAATTATTAAAACCTACCAATTACCAATTACCAATTACCAATTACCTATTACTATGATAATACGCTGTGATAATTGCTCAGTTTCTCTGCAACTCGATGAATCGAAAATCCCGACCGGAAATTTTACGGTTCGATGTCCGCGCTGTCAAAATTTGATTCGTGTTTCGCCGAGCGCGAAATCAACGGTTCAGCAACTAAAGGAAAATGTCGCCGCGCCGGCAGTTGGCGAAAATACGCAAGATTTTTCGGCGAAGGAAAACGAATTTCAGATAAATAATGCGCTTCGTTCTTTGCTGTCGGCACTCAAAACCGAAAATACGGTTTTGGACTCAGACGACGAAAAAAGCGAAAAACCGCGCCGCGTTCTACTCTGTTTGGGCGCGAAACGCGATATTTTAGCGAAAACGCTGGTCGAAGCCGGATATAAAGTTTATCTCGCGCAAACTCCGGCACAGGCAAACGAACGTCTGCGCGAAGGAAAGACCGAGATTTTGCTTTTCTCGCCCGATTTTGCGGCTGAATTCGGCGGCACGGCAATTTTGCAACAAAAAGTTAATGCGATGCCCGCATCGGAAAGACGGCGTTTATTTTTCGTTTCGGTTGAAGACACCGGCGCAACGATGAACGCGCACGATGCTTTTTTGCGAAATCTTAATTTAATCATCAATTCAAACGACATTCCGCAAATTCCGCTGATTCTAAACCGCGCTCTGCGAGATTTTAACGCGCTTTATTACGATTATAACCGCGCCGCCGGCGCAGAAGCCATCTAAAGTAAAAAGTAAAAAGTAAAAAGCGTTTTTTGTGAATCAATTTTGATAAACGGACGCTTTTTTTATTTGGATTTACTTTTGCTTTCTGCAGGTTTGGTTTGTGTTTGCTTTATGTCAGAAGCCGAAACTGAGCTTTCGAGCCAACCGGCGAAAAGTCCGCGGCTGCTGCCGATATGTTCGAGAATATGTTTATAAACTACACTCAGAAGCGCGACAATCGGAATTGAAAGAAACACTCCGGCGATTCCGGCGATTTGCTCGCCTGCCAAAACCGAAAGAATAATCGCTAAAGGATGTAGATGAATTCCGCCGCGAATGATGCGCGGATAAGTGATGTAATCGTGAATGACGCGCAAAACGATGAGAAAAATCACGACATAAAGCGCGTTCCAAGGATCGTCCGAAAAAAGCGCGATAAGTGTTGCGGTAATTGCCAAAACGAGCGGTCCGATAAGCGGAATAAATTCCAAAACGCCTGCCATAATGCCGAGCAAAAGTGTGTATTTCATCCCGATAATATAAAAGCCGATCATACAGGTTACGCCGATGATCAGACAAGAAATAAGTTGCGCCCGCGTATATGCGGCAAGTGTTGAATTTACGTCTTGCAAAACCGCTTCCGCCCGCGCCCGCCAACGACCCGAAGGGAAAATACGCAAAATTGAAAGCCGAAACAAATTTACGTCTTTAAGAAAGAAAAACGACAAAATCGGAATCAAAAAAAACCAAGGCAAAAACGAGCCGACATAAAGCGCAATCGAAGCGAGAAAAGACGGAATTGCTTCGCCGAGTGTGCCGATTGCCGAAGTTAGTTTATCGTTGATTTTTTCTTGAATATCAGGCGGAATTTGATAATTTTCAAAACGGCGGTTAAATTCGTTGAGCCGCTGTTGAAAATTCGAAGCGTAATTCGGCAGATTATTCGCAAAATCTCTGGCTTGATTAGCAGCTTTCGGGGCGATATTTGAAATCGCCACGCCCAAAACCGTGAAAACCACCGCGTAAGCAATCACAATCGCCAACGGGCGCGGCATAATTTTTTCGAGATGTCTTTCCTTAAACGGACGGCGAATCAATTTTACGAGCGGGTCAATCAGATAAGCGAAGAAGATTGACAAAATCAGTAGGAAAAAAAGATTAGACAGCGAAGTAACTTTATCTGTCAAAAAATCTGCGCCATTCCAAACGATAAAAGCAATCAAAACCACTCGCGCCACCGACCAACTCGAAGGCGTTGATGGATCAAGGAAAACTCTTCTTGCGGTTTGTTTTCGTTCGCGGACTTCTTTTTCAGCCAATTTTTTTCTCTCCTAAATCTATTTATTTACATTCGTATTCGTATTTCCGTTTGCTTCAACTGTGATAACTTCCAAAGGTTTTGAAAAATCTTCGATTACAAAACGCTTCTGCAAATTTTGCCAATGGTCGGGACGAAACATATAATTCGAGCCAATGACAAACGCTTTTTTATCGTCTGTTGCGCTAAAACGATTGATTTCGGGAGTTCGGTTTTCGCGTAGGAAATCGCGGTCGGCTTTATCAAATTCGCCTCCGTCTTTGCGTTTAATAACGTAGATAAACTTAAAGTCGGCGGTTTCCATATCGCGGATTTCACTTTCCACATCCGTTAATTTCGGTGTCGTTGCAATCGGCGCGGAATTCGTATTTTCCGGCGAAAAAGTAATTCTTCCGCAAGCTAAACTGAACGCGAAAACGGCTAAAATCAAAAATGAGGTGAAAAATTTATTACTTCGCATCATCATCTAATTCTTCATCAATGTTCAAATTCACCGTATTATTTTTTTCCATATCGTCGAGAATTTTTTTCTCATCGGGCGTTTCCGCTTCTTCCTTAGATTCCTTCGGCGGTTCGCCTTTTTCGTCGCGGATTTTCAGTATTTTCGCCTCCGAATCTTCATAAGCCATTTCAACCCAACCGCTTTCGAGAAGTTTGGCAAACATATCTTCATTTTCGCGCGAATCGGCAAAAATAAATCTCGCACCAAATTTTTCGCGGATGACGGGCGCGGCATCGTCGGTTTTTCCGCCGGTTATATCGCCAAGAAGTTTGTAAAGTTCAGGATTTTCCGAATACAGATAATTCGGATCGAGTCCGTAAACGTAAGCGTGTTTCGTGTTAAAGAAAAACAGTTTCGGAAAATCGTCCCAGTTACAGTTAAAAATTCGTTCGCCTTCGGGAATGTTAGCCTTCATCCAATCGGTTGCGGCTTTGTAACGCGAGTCATCTTCATTGTTTTTGATTGAAGTAATCATTCCTTCTTGCTCAATACTGCCGATTTTGATGCCGCGAAAATTGTAATACATCATCACAACCAACACGATGCCGATAAACCAAACGGCGGCTTGTTTTAAAATTCCCAAATAATCGGTTTTCGCCGTTTGTTTATCTTTATCCAAAAGCGGTTCGATGTCGCGGCGAAATTCATCCGGCAGTTTGGCAGTGTCGGAAACCAAAAACGCTTGCCACGCAAACGCCGCGAAAAGAATCGCAAACGGCGGAAAATATTCGGCGAATCGAATCGAACGAAATTGCGACATCAGCAAAATTGTTACGAAACACAAGAAAAACGTCGCTTTTTCAGGAAGTTTTTTAAGATGCGGACGAAATAAAATGTAACCTGCAAGCATTGCTATCATCGCAATCGGAAAATGCGTCAAAAGTTGCTGACCGGAATACGGATACCATTCGCCACCGACGGGAACGGCAAAATCCGAACCGATTTTGATTTTCGTGGCGAAATGTTCCCAGAACAGACCGAGATTTTGTGGAAAATACGGGTTGATTAAATTTCCCAAAACCATTCCGCCGGTCGTGTATGCAAGCGGTCGCCATTCAAATCTCTGTTCGTTCCAAAGAATTATCAGCGTCCAAATAAATGCCGCAATCCAGAGAAGCGGAAAAAGGCTGTAAGTCCAAACAAACGCAAACATTACGGGCAAAAGCCAGACGTATTTGCGCTCGAAAAGCAGATAAATTCCGAGAACCGAAAAAATAATCGTCAGCGGCGGAGCTTTTGCCATATTCATTCGATAATAAAACGGATTGGCGCACGTCAGAATCGCAAAAAACCACAGCAGAAGATAATCAATTTTGTATTTGAAAAGAAGCCAATAAATCGAAAAAATCGCCAGACTTCCATAAAAAACCGCCGCCAGTTTTGCCGCCATCACTTCATTGAAAAACCACAGAAAAGGAATCTGTAAAACGTGGAAAAGAAAATGATGATCGGCGTAATCCTTTGGATTCAAAACAGTTAGCGGCAGCCATTTAAATTCGGGAAGCCAATTTCCCGCTTTGAAACTGTTCCAAAGTTCCGCGCTCCAGCGAATGTGATAATAACCGTCCCAATCGCCGCAGCAAACCGCATTTGTTGAAAACTGCAAAAGCGTCATCAACATAAAAATTGCGAAAAAGCCAAAGACGAGATAAACCCAACGCACGGCATCTTCTGTGCCGAACCATTCCGTCCAAGTTTGTTTTTTTTGCGAAACCGTTTTCGGCGTTTCTTCCGCCGTTTCGGTTTCGGGATTATTGCTTAAATTTTCTTCCATAAAAAGTCAGAACAGCGAACGCTAATGACCTGTTCTTTATACGAGTAAAATCAAAAAATACCACGAATTAAAGAAAAACGCATTTGCCTTTTGCCAAATCGCAAACCTAAAATCGAAATTTCATCGGATTATTTGTAATCTGTAATCTGTAATCTGTAATTTATAAGCTATGTATCCGAAAGGAAATTTGTTCATTCCTGCGTCTGTCGGGCAACTTGAAGCGATTTTGAAAGAACCGCAAGGCGAAGCAAAAGGCGTTGCGCTTGTGTGTCATCCGCATCCTTTAGGCGGCGGGACGATGCACAACAAAGTCGTTTTTCGCGCGGCGGCAGGACTTGTTGATGCCGGATTGATAACTTTGCGGTTTAATTTTCGTGGCGTAGGCGCGTCCGACGGCGAACACGACGGCAAAGCGGAAACGCAAGACGTGCGCGATGCGTTGAATTATTTGGCGGAAAATTATTCGAATTTGGAAATTACGCTGGCAGGTTTTTCGTTTGGCTCAAGAATGGGAAGCGAAGTTGCGATGAATGACGAACGAGTCGTGCGTCTGATTTCAATCGGAACACCGGTTGATAAATACGACGATTTCGATTATTTGGAAGATTTACGCAAACCGATTTTGTTCGTTCACGGTGATTCGGACGAGTTCGGTGCATTAGAAAACGTGCAAAAATTAGTTATCAAAGTTCCAAATGCCGAATTGGTCTATTTTGAAAACTGCGGACATTTTTTCGACAATCATCTGAACGAACTGCGCGAAGCCGTGAAAAATTGGACGCAAGCGCAAATTAAGAAAAAATAAATGAAATGGCTGTGGAAGACAGGAGAAAGAAATTTTGAGAATTGCGTTGAATTAAAGATTGACTTCGAAAATCGAAAATTTACCGTAGATTATTATTTCAAACATCCGATGGGCGGCGGCGGAAACTCGGAAACCTTTGATTTTGAAGAAGCTAAAAGCGAAAAATTTCATCGTCTGATTGAATATCAAGGCAACGAAAGTTTCGATAAGACTTTCGGTGAAGGTGCGGAAGAAGAATTTTACAGTATTTTGAAAATGAACAGAGCGCAATATGACGCGCAAGATTTAGAAAATAAAGAAATCGTGAATGACCACGAAGTTAGTTAATAAACCAATAAAATGTCGGAACAAACAGAAATCGAAAAAATCGAAAAACCTGAAAAACTGCGAAACGCCGCGATTCGTCTGACGATGATGCCGCGTGATACGAACGCGCACGGCACGATTTTCGGCGGCGTAATTTTAAGCTACATTGACGTTGCCGGCGGAGTCGAAGCCGTGCGCCACACGGGACATGATAGATTTGTTACAGTTGCAATGAAAGAGATTATCTTTCACGAGCCGGTTTTTGTCGGCGACCTTGTAAGTTTTTATGCCACGACAACCAAAGTCGGAAATACTTCGATTACCATCAAAGTTATCGTCGAATCCGAACGCTTCGGATCACACGGTCAATCGGTGCGCGTAACCGAAGCCGAAGTCGTTTATGTAGCAATAAATCAATACCGCGAAAAAGTTAAAATCGGGAAAGAAAGTTAGCCACGAATCACGAATAAGTAAATGGACAGAATTATTTTATGAATACTCTGTCCGTAAAATTAATCTT
>CALMEH010000590.1 GCA_937863115.1 uncultured Acidobacteriota bacterium | reverse complement strand
CCAACCAAGGCATTAAACTTTCGGATAAACAACAAAAATTATTGTTTGCCTTCGAGATTCTCAACCGTGCCGAACAGAGGCTTTCAACTTTACAAACCTTGAAAGTCGCGCTTGCTGAACGTCAATCGGCAACTCGTTTGACGATTGCACGAATAAATGACGATCTGATTCCCGAAAGTATAGAGAAGTATGTTGCCGTTCGCGGAGGCTCGACTAATGCGGAGCAGCTTCGGCAATCAAGACGGCAAGCATTGGAAAAGGAAAAATATGAATTGACCAAATTGCTCGCTGAACTCGACGACAGTGTTGATCAAATTAATGCGGAAATGGCTCAACTTCAGATGTTTCTGCGAAATGTTCGCCAACGCATTTTCGGGGAGATTAATAATGAAATCAACGGTTTATAACCAATTTTGAAAATTTCCGGAAACTCGTTAAACTTTACTTCTATGCAACCTACGACAAAGATAAAAAATAAATTAGAAAAATTAAAAGAAAAATCAATCCTCGCTGAAGAAGGAGGCGGTTCTGTTCGGATAGAAAAACAAAAAAGTTTCGGCAAAATGACGGCGCGTGAACGTATCGAATTCTTTTTGGACGAAGGTTCGTTTGAAGAATTCGACAAATTCGTCGTGCATCGTTCGACGGACTTCGGGCTTGAGGACCAGAAATATCTCGGCGACGGAGTGATTACTGGACACGGACTCGTTGATGGGCGCGAAGTATTTATTTTCGCGCAAGATTTTACGGTTTTCGGCGGTTCTTTGAGCGAAACTCACGCGCAAAAAATTTGTAAAATTATGGATTTGGCGATGAAAACAGGTGCGCCTATGATTGGTTTGAATGATTCCGGCGGCGCACGCATTCAAGAAGGAGTTGTCAGTTTAGGCGGATATGCCGACATTTTTTTGCGAAACACACTGGCAAGCGGAGTCGTTCCGCAAATCAGTTGCATTATGGGACCGTGTGCCGGCGGCGCAGTTTATTCTCCGGCAATTACCGATTTTAATATTATGGTAAAAGATACGTCTTATATGTTCATTACAGGACCGGACGTTATCAAAACCGTAACGCACGAGGAAGTTAGCAAAGATGAATTGGGCGGCGCAATGACACATAATCAAAAATCCGGCGTTGCACATTTTGCCGCCGATTCGGATGAACA
>CALMEH010000589.1 GCA_937863115.1 uncultured Acidobacteriota bacterium | reverse complement strand
CGTCAATTTCCCGAATGTGGCGACCGCCGGAACAGTGCAAATCCGCGCCTTCGACCCGACCGCGACCGGCTTAACCGTTCCTTCGGGTTACACGATTGAAGCCAATTCGACCGGCTACGACATCACTTCGACGGCGCAGTTCACCGGCACGGCGACGGTTTGCCTGAAGGTTTCAAATCAAATCAGCCAAAGCGTTTTCAACACGATGACGATTCTGCACGACGATAATCTCGACGGAACTTTGGACGATGTTGTGCCGACTAGAAATTATCAAAAACGTGAACTTTGCCGCCCAACGAGTTCATTTTCGCCGTTCGTTTTAGCGCAGGCGTTAGTTCCTCTGCCGGCGAATGTTTCGATTTCGGGCAGAGTTTCGGTCGGCGGCGCAGGATTGCGAAACGCGATTGTAATTTTGACCGATTTGCAGGGAAATACGCGGCGGACAAATTCGAGCGCGTTCGGCTATTACCGCTTTGACGATGTGGAAGTGGGGCGAACTTACACGATTTCGGTTGCGTCGAAACGCTTTCAATTCGCACCGCAAGTCGTTTCGGTCGGCGAAGACGTGGCGGATTTGGATTTTTATGCGATTGAGTAATCATAAACCACTTAGCGGGGGCAGAGCCGCCCTTCCCAACCTGTAAATGTTTTTGACTTGTCTTTTCTACTCTGTCTTGGATGAAATTCAGAGTAATGAAATCAAGTTAAAACAGATTACAGGTCAGGAAGGGCGGCTCTGCCCCCGCAGTTTTGGAGGCTTACGATTTATCAAAAACCTTCCGCCATTTCAATTGCCTTTACCAACGCCCGCGCCTTGTTGATTGTTTCTTCATATTCTTTTTCGGGAACTGAATCAGCGACAATTCCGGCGCCGGCTTGGATTGAAGCTGTTTGATTTTCTAATCTTATTGTGCGGATGGCAATGCAGGTGTCGAGGTTTTCGGCGTAATCAATATAGCCGATTGCGCCGGCATAAACGCCGCGTTTTGATGGTTCGAGTTCGTCAATTATTTTCATTGCCGAAACCTTCGGCGCACCCGAAACCGTTCCGGCAGGGAAACACGAAGCAAGCGCGTCGAATCTGTCCAAATCCCGTTTCAAGCGAGATTTCAGCGAAGTTACGAGATGCTGAACGTGCGAATATTTTTCGACTTTCATCAGTTCTTCAACCTCGACCGAGCCGAATTCGGAAACTTTGCCCAAATCGTTTCTGCCTAAGTCAACGAGCATTATGTGTTCGGCGATTTCCTTCATATCCGAGCGCAAATCTTCCGCTAAAATCCAATCGTCTTCTTCGCTTATGCCGCGTTTTCGCGTTCCGGCAATCGGGCGATATTCGAGATTTTTTTGATTACAACGCACCAACATTTCGGGCGACGCGCCAATTAATGTTTCATCACCGAGTTTGATGTAAAACATATACGGCGAAGGATTTGTCGTCCGCAAAGCGCGGTAAATATTGATTGCTTCGGCGGAAGTTTGACGTTTAAATTTCTGCGAAAGCACGACTTGATACGCGTCGCCCACAAGAATTTTTTCTTTGACTTTATCGACGGCTTTGAGAAAATCTTCTTTTTTCCAATTTGATGCAAATTGACTCGATTCGGCTTTGGGCGCAGTTTCCTTCGGCGGCAGATAAATATTTTCTAACACCTTTTCGAGCCGTTTGGTTTCGGTAATCGCGCTTTCATAAAGTTTGCGTAAATCGTCTTCATTTTTCGCTTGATCCGTAAAAACGACGGAAACGATTTCGATAGTTTGTTTCAATCGGTCAAAAACCAAAATATTGCGAAAGAACATCCAAATCGCGTCAATTCCGGTTTGCTTTTTATTGTCCAAAGATTTTTCAAACCAACGCGCCGCATCGTAGCCGAAAAAACCAATCGCGCCGCCGCAGAGTGGCGGAAGTTTTTCGCGTTTGGCAAGTTTGTGCCGCGCAAAATGTCGGCGTAAAAAATCAATCAAACTGCGGTCGGGATAAGTTTTATTTGAATCGTCTTGTTGTAAGATCGTCAAAGAATTTTCCGAACGCACCGTCATCAAAGGATTTGCCGCAAGAAAAGAATACCGCGCCAGACGTTCGCCGCCTTCGATCGATTCAAACAAAAAAGCCTGTTTTGCACCCTCAGAAATTCGCAAAAACGCGCTCACCGGCGTATGCAAATCCGCCAAAACGCTCCGCACAACCGGCACGACATTGCCTTTTTGCGTTTCTTTTAAAAATTCTTCAAATGTTTGCGGCGTAAGACCAATCATCAAAATAATGTTAATGGATAAAAGTGAAAAGTGAAAAGTGAAAAGTGAAAAGTTTAGCAGTCGGAGCGCGGGCATCTTGCCCACCGCGCGTTTGAGGCGTTGCGAGAACAAGCGCGAAACACTGCCTTACAAATTAACTCGATTTTATGTCAAGCGTTTGCCGTTCTTGCTTCGCTCGAACGGGCGGGCAAGATGCCCGCGCTCCGGCTTAAGCTAAAACTTTTTCAATAGCTTGAAAAACGCTTTCGGTTTTGACGCTCAAGATACATTTCGGCGCATCGAATTCTTTACAAAAATATCCGTCGCAAGGTTGGCACGGCAAATTTTCAAAAACAATTTCGTTTGGCGCATCTGTCCAAGGTCGCCAATGTGTGCGGTTTGATGAACCGAAAATCACGACTGAAGGAGTTTGGACAGCCGCCGCGATGTGTGCGATGCCCGAATCGTTTCCGATAAAAATCTCTGCGTTTGAAGCCAAAGCCGTAATTTCGGGCAAACTCAGATCATCAAAAGCTTTAATCGAAACTTTTGCCAGATTTTGCAATTTCTCTAAAACTTCGCGCACTTTTTTTGTAGCAACTGCAACGATTTGCAAACCTTTTTCACTCAAATATTCAGCCACACGCGCAAAATTTTCTGTCGCCCATTGCTTCGTGTCAAACGCGGCGACAGGATGAAGCAGTGCGTAATTCGTAATTCGTAATTCGTAATTCGTAATTACATTCAAACGGCTTTTCGGCTTATCTTCGATGGGAATTCCCGCTAAACCTAATAAACCGAGCATTTGTTCGGCTGAATGAAGTTTGTCGGATTGCCAAAATTTTATGCAATCGGCAATCGGGAAAATGTGTGTGTAAAAGCGTTGGTAACGGTAAAAATCGTAGCCGATGCGATATTTCGCCGAACTTGCGCGAACGAAAAAACCGGAAGTCGTGCCGCCGTGAAGATTGATAACCGCATCATATTTATTGCGCCGAATCTGCAAAGCCATTTTCAGACGCGATTTCAAATCGTCTTTCTTAAACGACAAAACATTATCAACCGCATCAAAGCCTTGCAAAACCGGCGCAACCCAATCTTCGAGCAAAATATCGATCCGCGCATTCGGCAAAAATCTCCGCAAAGCATCGAGCGAAGGCGTAGTCAAAACCGTATCGCCGATCGAACGCAACCGCACGACCAAAACGCGATTCACTTCGTTCCATTTCGGATTTCGGATTTCGGATTTCGGATTGGTTTTATTTCTCAACGGTAGCTTCTTCAACAAGCATCACGGGAATTTCGTCGCGTATCGGATAAACGAGCGCACATTCGGCGTTCGTGCATTTCAAACCGCTTTGGTCATCTTTAATTTTTACTTCCGATTTACATTTCGGACACCGCAAAATTTCTAAAAGTTCAGGACTGATTGCCATAAATTTCTCCAAGTTATATTTAATTTTAACGCAAAGTTTGGAAAGTAAAAAGCAAAAAGTAAAAAAGCGTCTTATCAGAATTTTTAATGAGATAAGACGCTTCTTATTTTTAATTTTTATCTTTTACTTTTTACTTTAAACCGCTTCGGTTTTAGTTCCGCATTCGTTGCAGAATTTCGCGCCCGCGTTTAATTCGGCTTGGCAATTGGTGCATTTTTGTTTTTCCTGCGTTGAACCGCATTCCGAACAGAATTTTGCGCCTTCGCGTAATTCCGCGCCGCATTTGACGCAGGGAACTTTGGCAATTTCCATTTTTCCGCCGCAATCGCCGCAGAATTTTGTGCCAGCCGCATTTTGTTTGCCGCACGACGGACACGGAATAGTTTGTGCTGATGTTACACCGCCGCCGCCACCGCCGCCTTGTTGCTGTTGTTGTCCGCCTTGCATTCCGCCGAAAGCGTTTGCCATTTGGTTGCCGACCGCAAAACCTGCGCCCAAACCTGCGCCCAAACCTGCGCCGCCGCCTTCGTTTTGCGCCGCGTCGCGCAAAGCGTCAGCCGCTTGCAATTTCATATAATTGTCGAGGTTTCCGAGTGCGCCCATCTGTGCGCGTTTGTCCATCGCCGCTTCGACTTCTTCGGGCAATGAAATGTTTTCGACGTAAAATTTCGTAACCGTTAAACCGTAAGTTCCGAAATCTTCGTTGATCTTGCCGCGAATCGTTTCGCCCAATTCTTTATATTGCGCCGCCAAATCGAGCGCGGGAATTTTCATTTCGCCCAAAGCGTCGGAAAATTCGGTAACAATGGCGCGTTTCAGTTGTTCGTCAATGTCTTCGGTTTGAAAATGTGCGTTTGTTCCCGCAATTTCTTTGATAAATGTTGCTGGATCGGAGCAACGAAGCGAATACGCGCCGAAAGCACGCAGACGAACGATGCCGAAATCAGCGTCGCGGAGCATAATCGGGTTTGACGTTCCCCATTTCATATCGGTAAATTGTTTCGTGTTGACGAAATAAACTTCCGATTTCATCGG
>CALMEH010000588.1 GCA_937863115.1 uncultured Acidobacteriota bacterium | reverse complement strand
TCACGTCTTGCCATCCGTGAAGTTTATCATTCTATTTTTGAGATGGCTTCTAATAATACGGGGAAGAAAAAAATAGACCGTTTCCTCACTGCTCACACCATACTTCATGAGATAATTCATGCAATAGCCAAGGGAATTTATACTGATGACGCATACGCACTAGCAGGTGAGAAAATGGGATTACTAATGTCAGTAGACGAGTTTGTTGAAAAATATCCCGAAATTGCAGGAAGAGACCCTAATTTTGCTGCAAAAGACCTTGCAATATATCATTTATCTTCACGGCTGTTTGATATTCATTGTCAGCCTAGAAAAGGGTATTATACGGGTGCTGCCGGGGTAATTAAAAACACATTTCCCTGATAAATAAAATCATTTTTTACTGTTTCCACCAGAAATAAGAAAACTGAAAAAATAATAGCGAGGTATAAAATAATGATATTTAATTATGTAAACAAAAAAAAATTCTTGATAAGAATTATATTTTCTATTGGCATTCTATTTTTCTCTGTAACTTTCACTAAAGCGGATGGAATAGATTCGTCTATGTGTTCATATGTGGACAATTCCGAGAGAATATTTATCGGAAACTTTAAACGGCACATTCAGACTTCAAACAAAGCAGAGAAAAATTATCAGCTTGCAGAGTTCACAATACAAAGACCGTTCAGAGGTTTTAGCCCTGATAAGAAAACGGTTACGGTAATTAGCGGCGTTTATGAAAAAAGATTAACGGCTGATGAAATTTATCTGGTCTTTTTACGGTTTGATGAAGAAGCCAAAGAGTATCGTATTGCCGCGCCGTTTCCGGTAGTTTTCTTAGATGACGATTTAGGGCAACGCAAAACCAGCAGCGATTTTAAAATTACCTTCGGAGATATTCCTGCAAACGAATTAGATGAATTGAAAAACTTAAGAGTGAGTGTTTCGGCAAACGGCAAAGAATATTTTCCAAAATTCGTGCCGGAAGGGATTTTTGCAGTCGTATTTTCAAAATTTGTCAGACCGGTTTTCACCATTGAAATTCCTGTCAAAGTAGAATTTACAGTTTTCGGCAATCCGACAGGTGTCAGTTCTAGTTCAAAAGGAAATCAAACAACTATAAAATATGACATCCAAAATGGAAGCTGTCTTTGCGATTATAAACAGTTTAACCTTTATCTACCGCGAAGATAGAACGACGGTCGTCTGAAGTGTTTCAATAAAAGTGGAATTAAAAAAGAGCGGAAACATCGGGAATGTTTTCGCCCTTTTTTTGTTTGCGGGAGAGAAGTTAAGCCGTCTTATTTGATAAAGATGGTCGGATCGCCGAGGAGCAGATAATTGTGTCTGACATCCGTGTCGGTGGTGGCTTGTTTCGACAGGCGAACAATGTCGCCGATGCGATGTTGTTCCGTTCCGAAAATCATTCGCATTGCGGCTTGGCTGACGGCAGTTTGGGTGTCGGGGTAATTCGTTCCCGAAGATGCCCAAGCGACAACCGCGCCGCCATGCGGATTTTTCAGAGCAATTTCCGCCATACTGTCGTTATAGGCATTGTGCGAATAGCCGTTTAAGCAAGTCGTCAGCATATAAAAACCGAGCTGAGAATTGTTCAAGGTATTGGCATCAGTCGCTGTAAAGACAGACGAAGCCGCCCACATTCCCGTTGAACCGTGTCCGAGATAAGCTGTAATCATCGGATTATCGTTTAAGGACGTAATGATTCGATTGTGCATTTCCGCATCGGTCATTGCCGAACGATCAATGCGAACCGCATTGACATTGCCGGGAACTTCATTGTGCAGAATCTGAATAAAGCTCTCAAATGTGCGGTCGGAAGGCAGAACGACTGTTTTGGTCGTGCGTGCGGGTTGTGCGTCGTAAAATGCGAGTTTATCAACCAAAACATTAGCTTCCGACACATTCGTCGCCGACAATCTGCCGAGTGCGATGTCTTCTATATTGTCCCTATTGAAATCCGCCAACCACGAATCGCCCGACGTTTCCATAAACACCGTGTCAACCAATTTGGTCGGAATCAAATTTCGATTCGTCTGACCGATATAATTGCGTTGGTCATAGCTCGAATCGCCGAACAGAATCGCATAACGCGGTTTGATGCTCCAATCCGACACGGCATTTTGCAGAAAATTCTTGACCGATTCAGCGGTTAAGATGCCATAGCCGAATTCATCAGCCACGTCTTCGGCTAAAACGACCATTGATTTCAAGCCTTGTGCTTCACGCATTTCGTCAAGCCGATGCGCTTGAATTTGGAATATTGCCGGAGCAATGATGACCAAATCGGCGCGGTTTGCAGGTGAGTTGAGCGTCGAGGGCTGATTGTTTTCAACTGCGGCGGGCTGTTCGCTTTGCAAAGTCGAAACTGCCAAAAATTCGCGGTCGCGCTCCGATGCGCCGAGTTCAAAGCCGAATTCGCCGTTCGATTCGGTGATTGGCGATTCGGCGCGGAAACCGACATTGCCGTTGATGATTTCATTGACTGCAATTCTGCCGGTCGTAAATCCGCCGACTCTGACCGTTTGACCTGCCGGAACGCTGAAACGAATTTGATTGTTCACAGCGCGGAAAAGCCGCGAATAACTCAAACTAATCGTATCAACCAAATTAACATCGCTCGAACCACCCGCCGATTGGAGTTTGACGTTGTTTGTGCCTTCGACCAGCGCGGAAGACGGAACATCAAATTCAAAAGTGCGATTTTCATAAACGGTAAAACTGACTTGCCCCAAATCCGTATCGTTAATGCGGACGTTGACAAAATGGGGAACGGTTGTTATTCCTTGCAATTTGACGCGCAATTTTGCCATCGAATTTTCTTCAATGTTGTTCAGCGAAAGTGTCTGAAGCGTTTGCGCCGTGGTGTTGATAATCGGACCGAACCAATTTTCATTTTCGCCGTTCAAAAGCGACGAAATATAAATCGTGCGGTCTTTGCGCTGAACGGTTGAAACGTAAGCGGCAAGCGGATTTTGTCCGGCACGTCCGCCTTTAATTTCCGTCAGACGCATTGCGCCCGCTTGACCGTTCACCAAATAATAGGCGTTTTTATCGGTTTCGAGCGTGTCTGCGCCGCGTCCGAAAAATTCTATCGAACCATCGGTTGAAATTCTAATCGCAACTTCTTCGCCGCCGACAAACAATTGCCAATTAGCACGGTTTGAATTTATATCGAAACCGTTTGCCGTTAATTGCTCAGCCGAAACGCGATACCAGCCGTCGTGGTCAATCGAAATCTTCACGCCGCCGAGCGCGGCAATTTCAAATTGACGCGAAGCATCGAGCGAAGCATTTTCAACTCTTTCGTTGACAAATTCCTTCTGTGAATCGGCACTTGAAACATTTGCAAAATCTGAAATCAATACGGCATTGCGTTCAAATTTATCCATCGAAACTTTGAACGAGGGTGCAATCGGACCGTAAATCGAGCGATTGCCGTTAATGTCCAAATCCTCGAGATAATAAACCGCACCGAGCCGCGCATCTTTATCAACCCAACAGTATTCGTCACCGCTGACGACAAGATTAGCCGAAGTTTTCAATGCACTTCCGGCAATCGGCGCAGGCGTAATAAGTTCGCGCACACCGTCCGTTTCACGATAGATATTGAAACCGAGATTGCCTGTCTCGTTGGCAGTTGTCCACTTTAGCGAAACGGTTGCGCCATCGGTTGTAACATTAAAATTATCCAACTTCACGGCGGCTTGGCTGTTCCAATAAGACCCAAAAGGGAAAAGGAAAAACGCCAATCCGATTGCCGATATAAATATTCGTATCACCGTTTGTTTTGACACGAAAAGGTAGGTTACATTTTTCTTCATTATTTATTTTCTCCATTCGGTCTGGTCGAATTGATGTGGTGCAATGAGGATTTGGGGTAGGAATTTCTTTGGTTCGAAAATAAATCGCTGATAAATTTTCATAAAAAAGCAGACGAAAGAAAATTGTTTTCTTTCGTCTGCTTTTGGCTAATGGTTTTATTCAATTGCCGTAAAATCCAAGTCTTCCATTGCTTCTTCAAGCGTGAAGATTCTTGTCGGCTGTTTGAACGTGAAGCGTTTGGCGCGAACTTCGACCGTTACGGTTTGTCCGACTTCAATATCATCGAAACGATAATAGCCGAAGGCTCCCGTGCGGGTTGATTGAACCGTGCCGTTCGGTAAAACCAGATTAACGATGACATTGCGGATGCCCACTCCGTCAGCGGCTTGGATTCCTCCGCCGACCGGAACGGTCGCCGCTGTCGGCGCAAGATAAAATCCGAAATCGAACGTATGATTATTACTTCCCGCACTTCCGGCAACGAAATTGGCAATGACGTTTCCGCTGGAAGCGATACCATCCGAATCGCGGCTGTCGCCGTTTGTCGTCGCGTCATTATCATTAGGCGTTCGCAGACGGTTGTTGAGTGGTTGTCCGGTGTTAAAATTCGATGCAGGAATTCTTACCTGATAGGCTCTGCCCGAAATGATTCCGCCGTTGATTTGACCGATATTGTCGGTCGTGTTTGGGTCGGCAACAGTTGACGAAACGAAATAATATTCACCATTTGCGTCCGTTACTGCTGTTCCAACTTGCGTATCAACAGTTCCGTTGCTGTCTGTATCAGCCCATAATTGAACCGTAACGCCGCTGTAATTTGCTTCGCCCGCATCTTGAACACCATCGCTGTCAACGTCATTCCAAACGCGGTTGCCGACTTCA
>CALMEH010000587.1 GCA_937863115.1 uncultured Acidobacteriota bacterium | reverse complement strand
ACGTCCAGCCGCATAGTGGTGCTCAGGCGAATATGGCTGTTTTGATGACGGCTCTCGATCATGGCGATACGATACTGGGGATGAATCTGTCGCACGGCGGGCATTTGACGCACGGGCATCCGATGAATTTTTCGGGAATTAATTTTCAAGTTTCTGATTACGGCGTGAACAAAGAAACCGAACAGATCGATTACGACGAATTGCAACGCATCGCCGAAGAAAACAAGCCGAAGATGATTATTTGCGGCGCGTCCGCTTATCCGCGAATTATTGATTTTGCAAAAATCGGCGAGATTGCGAAATCGGTCGGTGCGATTATTATGGCAGACATCGCGCATATTGCCGGACTCGTTGCCGTCGGACTTCATCCGTCGCCCGTTCCGCATTGCGAATTTGTTACGACAACGACGCATAAAACTTTGCGCGGTCCGCGCGGCGGTTTGATTTTGTGCCGCGAAGAATTTGCAAAAGCCGTTGACAAAGCCGTCTTTCCGGGCGTTCAAGGCGGACCGCTCGTGCATATTATTTCTGCCAAAGCCATCGCATTCGGCGAAGCGTTAAGAGAAGATTTCAAAGCGTATCAGCAACAAGTTTTAGATAACGCACAAGCACTCGCAAACGAACTTATTGCAAACGGTTTGCGAATCGTTTCGGGCGGCACGGACAATCATTTGTTGCTTGTTGACGTTTTCCAAGATGGAAAGGGAATTACCGGAAAGGTTGCGGAAAAGGCTCTGGACGCGGTTCATCTGACAGTCAATAAAAACACGATTCCATTTGATACAAATTCGCCTTTTACGGCTTCGGGCATTCGTTTGGGAACGCCTGCGCTGACGACGCGCGGAATGAAGGAAGACGATATGCGCGTTATCGGAAAATTGATCGCTTCGATAATTCACGAACCCGAATCGGAAGAAGTTAAAGAACGAGTCAAGCGCGAAGTTGCCGAATTGACGGCAAGATTTCCGCTTTACGCGCATCGTTTGCAAGAGAATAAAGCAACGGCATCAAAATAAAATAAGGAGAAAACGAATAATGTCCGAAAATGATGAACCGATTTTTCCGCGTCCGCTGCAAGATGAAGAAGAAAGAAAAAAAATACTTTGGGAAACACGAAGCAAACTGGAAAATGAAGAAAATATATTTAATGAAAAGAGTAGTTGCTCTAATTGCGGTTTCATAAATTTCGGACAAGGATATTTCTGCCGCAACTGTGGCAGTCGTATTAATTTAGTTAATTTTGAAGACCTTGACGTGCCTATTCCCGTCTATGGTCCACCGCCGATGGATTTTAATAATGCGGAAACAGACGAAATTCACACTACTGCATATGGTCCGCCGCCAATGGCGTTTGAAAACGAAAAAGAAGTAATTCAGCCGATAATGCCTGTTTATGGTCCGCCGCCTCTGCTGATAAACAATAATTCCAAAAAAAATAACAAACTGTTGACTTTTGCGGCATTATTATTATTCGGGTTAATTTTATTCGGGGCGATAGCGATAGTAATTATTTATTTTCTTTTTTTGAGGTAACAAAAATGGGGGAGCGGCAAGCGCGAGCAATTTGGGAAATCACGTTGAAATGCAATCTGTCTTGTTTGCATTGCGGTTCGCGTGCCGCCAAATCCCGCGCTCAGGAACTCTCGACCGAAGAGGCACTCGACCTTGTTCGCCAACTTACTGAAGTCGGCATTGATGAAGTCGCGCTGATTGGTGGTGAAGCGTTTTTGCGCCGCGATTGGCTGGAAATTGCCGCCGAAGTTGTCCGGCGCGGAATGCTTTGCACAATGGTAACGGGCGGTTACGGCTTTTCGCCAAAACTCGCTGAAAAGATGCAGAAAGCCGGAATTTTGCAATGCTCGGTTTCGATTGACGGGCTGGAAGA
>CALMEH010000586.1 GCA_937863115.1 uncultured Acidobacteriota bacterium | reverse complement strand
TTCAAAGCAAACATAGTATATCGAGCAATTTATCAATATCGTCAATTGTCAAATTTAAATTCAATTCCTGACGAATTAAAACGCCTTCATATTCTAACACCAAAGCCGTTGAGAGATGAATTCTAAACAGATTGCTTATCAAAAGAGATAAAATTTTGAAAGATGCACCAAGTTGAGATTTGAGCGCAAAAACCAAAACGCAAGTGTCAATGATAATTTCAAACATTCGGATTTAAAAGTCCTTTCCACAACAAAACTAAAATTACCGCACCGACAACAATTCGGTAAACAATGAAAATTGCGGTCGAGTGTTTTTTGAGAAAGGCGAGCAGAAACCAGATCGAAAGATAACCGACAATTGCCGCAACAAATGTGCCGACGGCGAGCGAGATAAAATCGTCTTTCGATAAAATATGAATCGCTTCTTTGAGTTCTAAAAGTCCGCTTGCAGTAATTGCCGGAATCATCAAAAGAAACGAAAATCTGGCGGCGGCTTCGCGTTTTTGTCCGGCGAGAAGCCCGCCCATAATTGTCGAACCCGAACGCGACGCGCCCGGAATCAATGCTAAAACTTGCGAAAAACCCACGGCTAACGAATCAACTAAACCGAATTCCTTCAACTCTTTACGCTGGCTTCCGACAAATTCCGCAAATGCTAACAAAATTGCGACAGCGATCATCATTATCGCAATTATCCAAAGATTTTTCGTTCCCGGACCTTCGATTAAATCTTTGAAATAAAGCCCGACTGTGCCGATAGGTATTGAGCCGATAATTATCATCCAACCAAGCCACGCTTCGTCCGAAAGCCACATCGGACGCACGCCGTTCGTGCCGGAAAAATTGCGCCGATTTCCTGTAATAAAGGCAAAATTATCGCGCAAAAACGCCGTCATAATCGCCCAAATATCTGCCGCAAAATAGACGAAAACCGCCGCCAACGTGCCGAGTTGGATAACTGCCATCGTTGCCGTGATTTGTTGTGCGTTCCCGTTATAAACATTTGTCCAACGGCTTGCGAAAACCAGATGCGCCGTCGAAGAAATCGGAATAAATTCGGTCAAACCTTGAACAATGCCGAGAATTATCGCTGTTAAAATATCCATAAATGAAGGTTGGAAATAAAACTGAATTTTAGCAGATTATCGTCAATTTTGTAACTCGCATTGAATTTTAAAATGAAAAAAGGCGGCTATCAGCCGCCTTAAAATTTAAAGTTTAGTTGTCCAATTTTCGCTAATCGTCCACTTTGATTCGTCTGCCTTGCGCTGAGCCGCCAAGCATAACGATGACTTTTCCGTTCGGGTCATAAATCGTAACTTCGTCTTGCGTAATAAACACATCCCGGCTGGGCATACGAATTGTGGCATTGATTTTCACAGTTCCGTCAAACTGAAAATCTGATGTGTAGGAATTCATTTTAATGGTCGAAGCAAAGCGGTTTCTGCCGACTCTTTTCCAGGCACCGTAACCCGGATTTCCTAAACCCGGAATCGGCGGTCCGGCTGAAGCAAAGGATGCAATTCCGTCCGAATTAAAACTGTAAAATCCGACAAAAGGCTCGCCTTCGTCGGGCGTAACCGTTACTTCCCAACTTCCGGTCAAATCGTAACTGTAAAAGTCGGATTTATCGGTTGAATCCGTGTCTTCCATTTGCGCGTTTGCCGAAACTATAGCGCAAAAACTTAAGATTATTGCAAAAAACACGCTCGTTGCGAGTTTTCCTAATTGGTTTAATTTAATTTCATTATTCATTTTTCTGTCTCCTAAAATTTTTATTTTGAAGGCTTATTTTTTATGCCTCTGTTTATATCCGCGACGAAAAAAAGAAAATAGTCTCAAAAAAATTATAAAAATCCGATTTTTTATTATCGGCGAATTAAGAAACGAATTGACTTGCGCGTTTTACGGGTATATTCTGCAAGCAAATCGGGAAAATCAGAGAAATGAACAAATCACAAGACATTACGCATTTGCTCCGCGATTGGAGCGACGGACGGCGCGAGGCGTTGGACGAGCTTTTGCCGCTTGTCTATAACGAATTGCATCGGCAAGCCGCACATTTTCTGCGCCGCGAAAGCCAAGACCATACATTGCAAACTACCGCATTGATTCACGAGGCTTATCTCAAATTAATTAATCAAAAAAACACCCATTGGGAAAGCCGAACGCATTTTTTCGCAATTTCCGCTCAATTAATGCGGCGGATTTTAGTTGATTATGCTCGAACAAAACATCGTGAAAAACGCGGCGGCGAGATGGAAAAAGTTGCGTTGGAAGAAATCGGCGAAATTGCCGTTGGTGATAACAAAAGCGTTGATTTGATTGAATTGGACGAGGTTTTATCAAAACTTTCCGAATTTGACGAACAACAAGCCCAAATTGTTGAACTCAGATACTTTAGCGGCTTGAGTTTGGACGAAACGGCGGAAGTTATGAAAATCTCGCGGGCAACCGTGGCGCGTGATTGGAATGTCGCAAAAGCTTGGTTACGGCGCGAATTAACACGGTAGGAAATTTGCGATTTGCGATTGGAAATTCGCCGAATGTCGAAAAAAACAGACAAAACAAAATGTCAAACGAAAAATGGCAACAGTTGAAAGAGATTTTTGAAGATGCTTTGCGGCACGAAGCCGCTGAGCGTCAGCAGTTTCTCGATAAAGCCTGTGGCGATGACGAAGAACTGCAACGCGAAGTCGAATCTTTGCTGGCTTCGTTTGAAGATAGTTTTTTGGAAAAATCGGCAGTCGGCGAAGTTGCCGATGTGATTGTCCTGAAATCCGCCAAACAATTCAAAAAAAATCAAACCGTCGGGCATTACAAAATCATTTCCAAACTCGGCAAAGGCGGACAAGGCGCGGTTTATAAAGCGCACGATTCAAAATTAAATCGAACTGTTGCGCTCAAAATTTTACCGCCTGAATTATCGTCCGATGAATCTTCCCGTAAAAGATTTGAACGTGAAGCCCGACTTGCTTCGTCGCTCGATCATCAGAATATCTGCACGATTCACGATTTGACTGAAATCGAAGGAAATCATTTTATTGTGATGCAGTTTGTCGAAGGCAAAAACATTCGGCAATTAGTCAACGGCAAACCTTTGGAAATCAAAAGCGCATTGAAAATTGCGATTCAAGTTTGCGACGCGCTCGCCAACGCGCATAACGAAAACATCATTCACCGCGACATCAAGGCGCATAATATTATTGTTACAGACAAAGGAATTGCGAAAATTCTTGATTTCGGTTTGGCAAAATTAACCGATAAAAATTCGGAAGAACAAACCGAACTGACCGCACTCGGTTCGCCTTACGGAACGCCGACTTATGCCGCGCCGGAGCAATCTCGCGGCGAAAAAGTTGATTATCGTGCAGATATTTTTTCAACCGGAGTTTTGCTTTATGAAATGCTCACCGGAACTTGGGCGTTTCACGGCAAAACGGCGGTTGACGTGCGCCACGCCGTTTTGCACGATAAACCGAAACCGATTGCCGAAAGACGCGGCGAAGAAATTCCCAAAAAATTACAGGCGATTGTTGATAAAGCGTTGCAAAAAGAACCGCAAAACCGTTTTCAACAAATCGGCAAAATGCGCGATGAATTGATTGAAGTTTTGCGCGAACTGCCCGCAGGCGAACAGAGCGAAACGGCGCGTTTTTTGGACAATTTCAAACCGCTTGCGCCGCGGCATTTGTGGAATTTCAGCAACAAAGCAAAATTAATTTCGGCAATTTCAGCGTTGATTGTTTTAACTTTAATCGGTTTTGGAATTTATCGTTTGACTCAAACAAAAACGGTAAATAATTCAATCCAAACAATCGCTGTTTTGCCTTTCAAACCTTTGAGCGCAAATGGCGATGAATTTCTCGAACTCGGAATGGCAGACTCGCTGATAACTCGTTTGAGCAATTTGAAACAACTGACAGTTCGCCCAACGAGCGCAGTTTTGAAATACGCCAAAACGCAAGACGCGATTTCTGCCGGAAAAGAGTTAAATGTTGATGCTGTCCTTGACGGACGAATTCAGCGCGAAGGCGACAAATTGAGAATCACGGTTCAACTTATCCGCGTCGGCAACGGCGAAGTTCTTTGGTTTGGCAAATTTGACGAAGATTTCAAAAGCATTTTTGCCGTGCAAGATTCGATTTCCGAGCGTCTCGTTAGCGAATTGGCAATGAAACTCACGCAGGAAGAAAAACAGATTTTGACCAAACGCTACACCGAAAACACAGTTGCGTATCAATCGTATCTCAAGGGTCGCTATTTCTGGAATAAATGGAGCGGCGAAAATTCCGCAAAAGCTATCGAAAATTTTGAACTTGCATTAAAAGCAGATTCGGCTTACGCGCCGGCTTACGCCGGACTTGCCGATGCTTATGAATTGCAAGGTTATTTGGGCATCAAACCACCGAATGAAGTTTATCCGAAAGCAAAATCGGCGGTCGAAAAAGCACTCGCGCTGGACGAAAATTTAGGCGAAGCGCATCTCGTTTCGGCAAAAATCAAACTCTTTTACGATTGGGACTTACCAGGCGCGGAAAAGGAAATTTCGCGGGCGTTGTCGTTGATTCCGAACAGCGCGGACGCGCACGGATTTTACGGCGTTTATTTGGTCGTAATGGGAAAACTCGATGATGCACTCGCGGAAAGAAAAAAAATGCAGGAACTAGACCCAATAAACGCATTTGCCACGGTCAATGTCGGTTGGTCTTACGCTTATAAACGCGATTATGATTCGGCAATCGCGCAATTCAAAAAAGCTCTCGAACTCGACCCGAATTTCTCAACGGCGCAAATCGCACTCGGCGAGGCTTATCTGCGAAAAGGAATGTTTGCCGAAGCCGTTGAAGCATTTTTGAAAGAAAAATCTATATCGGGCGCAATGGCGGAAACAATCGCCGATTACCGAAAGGCTTTTGCGTCAGGCGGCATCACTGGTTATTGGCAAAAAGAATTGGAAAAAGCAAAAGAACGCGGTTCCCCGCGCCGACTGGCGCGAATTTATATGGAACTCGGCGACAAAGACCAAGCCTTCGCGTGGCTCGAAAAGGCTTTTGACGAACGCAGCAGTCTTCTGGTTTTTCTCAAAACCGACCCGATTTTCGATGCTTTACGCAATGATGTGCGTTATGAAGATTTGATGCGCCGCGTTGGTTTAACGAAATGAAAAACTACTCACGATATTTTGCGCCGCTCGCAATTTTATCGTAAATCCAAGCGGGAAAAATTCTGCCAAGTCGCACAAATGTCGCAAGTTGCCAAGGAAAAGCCGCAAATCTTTTTTGCTTTTCGATGGCGCGAAGAAAAAGCGGAATGGCATCTTCGAGTTCCATCAAAAACGGCATTTTGTTGGCTCTGCCCGAAGTCAGAGGCGTTTTGATAAATCCGGGTTGAATAATTGTTACCGAAACTCCTTGCGATTGAACATCGAGTCGAACGCTTTCAAAAAAATTCGTCATTGCGCCTTTCGATGCGGAATAAGCCGCCGATTTCGGCAGACCTCGAAAACCTGCGAGCGACGAGATTGCTACGAGTTGACCGCTTTTTTGCTCCAACATCTGCGGCAAAACAGCATAAACCGCATTAACCGCGCCCATCAGATTTATTTCGATAACTTTTCTAACCTGTTTGGGTTTATAAACATCCAAACCGCTCGTATTGCCACCGATTCCGGCATTTGCAATCAAAATATCAACGCCCCCGAATTCTTCGCGCAAATCGTCCGCCGCTTTTTGCACACCGTCCGCGTCCGTTACATCACACGCAAAAACCCGCGCTTTTCCGCCAACCGATTCGCATTTTGCGGCAAGTTCTTTCAACAATTCCCCGCGCCTTGCAAGCATTCCGACAACCGCGCCTTGTTTTGCAATTTCAACCGCCAAAGCCTCGCCGATTCCGCTCGATGCGCCTGTTAAAAATACGACTTTATCTTTCCAAAACATAAAAAAATGCCAAGTTCCCATTTAGTTTAACCTAAAAATGCAAACTTGGCATTCGGGGAGATTTTCGTTCAATCTAATTTTTTACATCAAACTCCAAAACGACCGCTTTATTTTCCATCAAAAGCAATTTTCCGTCTTTGATTTCATATTCGTCAAGGCGTTCCAAAGCGGTTACAAACTTATATTCGTCTGCCATTCCATCTTTGCAAGCCATCACAGTTACGGCGATTTCCGACATTTTTATTTGATTGCCGGTTTTCATAAATTTCCCACTGACAAAATTACAACCGCCGTTTCCACTCGCCGAATTTTTCTTCTCGTCAAATTTCAGAAAGGCTTTTTCGCTTTTTATTTCGTTTCCTTCGATTTTTGTTAATTTCCATTCATTCGCGTAAATAATATTTGACTCGTCGGGCAAATTTTCAAGGCTCGTCGAAACATTATTAAAACCAAAGCCGTTTGCCAAAGTGCTTGCCGTAAAAACCGAAACCGCTAAAATTGCCAAACCTAAAAATGTGTAATTGTAAATTGACTTCTTCATAATTTCATTTCTTTCAAAACAGATTTTCAACTTCACCGCTGATAATGTGAAGAACGCCGCTCAATTTACAAACTTGCATTTTTTTTCAACAAAGTTCCTCAACATATTTGCCTAAAACTTTCAAAGCCTTTGACAAGTTTTCCTGCTTAATCAAAATATGGTCGCGTGAAAAAGCCGAAAGCGCAACGATTGAAATTTCGGCTTCGGCTAAAATCCGCGAAACTTCCGCGAGAAAACCGACGACCGTAAAATCCAATTCAATATCAAACGTCAAAAGCCGGAAATTTCTTTCCGTTTTCGCATCTCGAATTGCATAACGAATCGTTTCAAAATCAATTTCGTCCAAAAGAAGCGTCGTTTCAAATTTGTCCTTAAAAATCATAAACGGCGCAGTCATTCGCGGCGAAAGTTCGGGGTTTTCCAAAAGTTTCATCCAATCTTCGTGCCGCAAAGAAACCAGCGTAAATGTTTCCGGCGCGATTTCGACGCGCGTTTTTTTCAATAATTCTGTTGCTTTCATCAAATTTCAGCTTAATCGGAGATAGGTATAATTTCAAAAGTTTTTGGTTTGCCGAACAAATCTCTGGTAGAAATAGTTGCATCAAATTTTGTCTTGACGTTCTTTTCCAACTTGCTCACATATTTCTTTTCAATTCCGACAATTTCCCCTTTTTCATCGTAAAAAACTATGTAAAATTCCGTTGTAATCGAGTCGTAATTTTGGTTTTCGACAATTCCTTCAACCTTGTAACTCGTTGAATAAGGAATCGTCATTTTCGTTTCCGTAAAGTTCAAATCAGGAAACAAATTTTGTGTAGATTTATAAATCGGAAAACTCGAAACAGGTTCTTTAAGTTTCACGGAAGTGTAATTTTCCGTGCCGTATAAACCAATCCAAACCGGAATACTTTGCTGTGGTTTCAGATATTTAAGTTTCACAAAAGTCGAGTTTTCCTTAATCATCACACCATCTTTATAAAATGCCAAAGTTACCGAAAACGGACGCGCAATGCTTTCGCCCGTATTTGTTAATTTGCATTTCAAATAACTTTCGCCGCCGAGACTTTTAACTTTTTCGAGAATTTCGAGTTTCAAAATTGCTTTCGTCTCAGGCGTGCGCGAAGGCGTAAAACCTTGCAAAGGCGTGCGTGTCGGCGTTCGATAAATATCCGGCGGATCATTTATGACATAATTCCGAAAATAAACATACGCGCCGCCGATTACTCCGAAAACCAATAAAATCAACCCGACAAAACCGCCCAAAATTACCCATTTCAGCGAACTTTTGCGCGGTTTTCCGAAATCCGTCAAATTCGTATATTTATTTTGCTCGGCGGTTTGCGGTTTTTTATATTCAAGTGTCGCATTATCCGTCAAAGAAATCGTATCTTCGTGACTGAAAACCGCCGCATCTTTCAAAGTGCTGCCGTCCGTCAGACAAAAATTCATCTCATCGCCATATTCAGTTTTGCAGTTTGGACAGATTTTCATTTCGATTTCAACTCTTTGTAATTATTATTCAATAATTTTCATGCGTGAATTCGATCTTTATTTCGTTTAATGGTTCTAAAGTTGCTTTATTTACCATTTATCTTCTGGGTTCTACCTATTGCAAAATAAATAATCGCTCAAAAAATACCAAGGAAAAGAACAACTAAAACCCAAATAATCTTGTCGTTTTGACCACGAAACTCGCTCCTTACAACATCAATTAAAGCTAATATTTGAATGCAAAACGCAAACAAACCAATTCCCATAAATACATAAAATGCGGTAGTGAAATCGCCAAAATTCATCAGTAAAAATCTCCTTATTTAAACCTCAACAATCGTCGTAACAATTACCGGTTTCGTTCCGGTTTCTTTTTGTAGAAATCTTTTTAGGTGAACTCGCAAAGTTTCTTGTAAAACATTAACGTCGGAGATTTGCGCGACGGTCATTGCTTCGACGGCTTCGGCGATTGTTTGGCGGGCGTTTGCGCCGATGCCGTTGGCTAAATCAATTCCGGCAACGCCTTGGAACGAGATTTTCGGTTCTCCGGCGAGTTTTTTCAATTTTTTGTCAAACGGAACA
>CALMEH010000585.1 GCA_937863115.1 uncultured Acidobacteriota bacterium | reverse complement strand
GTGCAGATGCCGATTGGAGTTTGCCGACCGAACTTCGCACCGTTACTTACGGCAATCTTTCACCCGCAAATTATCGGTTTTTTGTTCGTGCCGTAAATTCCGATGGCGTTGTCAGCGCGAACGAAGCAATGATTTCATTCAAGATTTTGCCTCCGATTTGGGCGCGTTGGTGGTTTATTTTACTTGCCGCTTTGCTTGTAACTCTCGTAATCATAATGCTTTATCGGTATCGCACGGCGCGGCTTCGGGAAATTAATCAAGCCTTGGCGGAAGCCAATCGTGCCGAAGAAAATTTGCGAAAATCGCGTGAAGAACGACTGGCGGAACTCGAAAAAGTCCGGAGCCGAATTGCTACGGATTTGCACGATGACATCGGCGCGAGTTTGACGCAAATTGCGATTCTTTCGGAAGTTGCACAAGCGCAAAGCCAAAGCAACGGTGCGAGCAAATCACTCACCAAAATCACGGATGTTTCCAACGAACTTGTCGGCACGATGAGCGATATTGTCTGGTCAATCAATCCGTCAAAAGACCATCTTTCGGATCTAACCCAAAGAATGCGGCGTTTTGCTTCGGATGTTCTTTCGGCAAAAGGAATCGTGTTTCAATTTCATTTGACCGGAGCGAATAAAGAAACTATCGTCAACACAAACGTCCGACGCGAAGTTTTTTTGATTTTCAAAGAATCTGTTAATAACATCGCCAAACATTCGGGCGCAAAACAGGCGATTATCGAATTGAAAATCTTGGAAAACGATTTGACGCTTGAAATTTCAGACGATGGAAAAGGATTTGCGGCGGAAAAATCCTTTGAAAACAGTCTGTCCTCAATCGAAATGGGTGGCAACGGAATCGCAAGTATGAAAAAACGCGCCGCAGAAATGAACGGAAAATTTGAAATCATCGCCGAAATCGGCAAAGGAACGATTGTCAGAATAAAATTGCCAATGGGAGAAAACGAGAAGAGGAGAAATAGAGATTTTTGAGTAACTTGAACCGTTTCAGGTTTAATACTTAAAGTTTAGCCGATAAGGTAAGTGGACAAACTTATTTAGAAACTATCTCAAAAATAATCGGAGCATTCATTTTACATTGTGCATTTTTCATTATTTTTCTTGAATTTTGCCAAAAGATTCAAGATAAATCTTGAACTCTGAACGATAAACCAAGTCTCTTCACTTACTTTAAGTTAATAATTATTCAAAATCTTCTCTTTTCGCTTTCTCCCTTTCTCTCTTTCTTTCTTCACTACCCGTGCGGGTGGCGACAACAAGTTTGATTTTCCGTAAAATTTAACGGATGAGAGATTTTGCACAAATGGAAACCACGAAAACCGACATAATAAAAACTGCAATCGTTGAAGACATCCGCGACATCCGCGAAGGTCTGGCGACGCTCATAAATTTTACCGATGGTTTTACTTGTGCGGGAAGCTATCGCTCAATGGAAGAAGCGATTCCGAGAATTAAAGGCAATGTGCCGGACGTTTTATTGAGCGACATCGGTTTGCCCGGAATGAACGGCATCGAAGGAATCGGAATTTTGAAGGAACAATTTCCCGAAATGACCGTTTTGATGCTGACGGTTTATGATGACGATGAACGGATTTTCGATGCGATTTGCGCCGGTGCGAGTGGTTATATGCTGAAAAGAACTTCGCCTGCAAAGATTTTGGAAAACATCCGCGAAGCCGTCTCCGGCGGTGCGCCAATGTCGCCCGAAGTTGCGGCGCGAGTTATAAAATTATTCCGCGAAGTGCGTCCGCCCGAACGGGTGGATTACGATTTAACACCGCACGAAACGCGCCTTTTGAAACTGCTTGTTGAAGGACATAATTACACGACAGCCGCCGAAGAATTGCGCGTCAGCTACAACACGATAAAATTCCATATGCGCCATATTTACGAGAAATTACAGGTTCATTCTAAATCGGAAGCCGTTGCCAAAGCCTTGCGAAACCGCTTGGTTTAATCGAATTTATTTTCCTACCTAAATGGACGGTGATTTTACTTGCACGAAATTTTATACTTGATTTATCGTTTGGAAAAGGCGATGAGTTCTTAGAATTTAAACGATTTTGGAGTTATAATAATGATTTATAAAACAGATGAAGAAGTTAATTTATTGGTGAGAAAATTTGAGCAACGAACGCTGCCGAAAATAGATTGGACGCACGGAGCGCATTTGACGGTCGGGCTTTATTACGTTTTTCATCATCCGTTCGGCGCGGCGAAAAATCTGATGTCGGACGGCATTTATTGGCTCAACGACGCGCACGGCACGGCAAACACCGAAACCAGCGGTTATCACGAAACCTTAACCGTTTTTTGGCTCAGAACAGTTGCCGAATTTCTCGAAAAACGCAGTAAAGATCAAGGTCTGGCGCGATTAGCAAACGATTTGATTGCCGAATGTAACGACACTAAATTGCCGTTCAATTATTACACGCACGAACGGCTTTTTTCCGTTAAAGCGCGGTTGAGTTATGTCGAACCGAATCTGAAAGCGTTCACGACGACTTTGGATGGATTGGTTTTTGCTTAAATTTTATG
>CALMEH010000584.1 GCA_937863115.1 uncultured Acidobacteriota bacterium | reverse complement strand
AATAAAGCGGCGTGATGCCTGTGTGTTGTGATTTGCGACTATTTTCTTATTTGATAAACTTCGTCAGCCGTAAAGGTTGAAAACAATAGGTTAACCGTCTTTGTTTCGGTTGGAAATTGGGACGATTTCCTTATTTTACAAACTAAGAGCCATCTTTTCTTCTCAGAAAAAACTGAGTTGTAAAGGCGGTTCTTCTGTTTTCTTTGGTGCTTTTCCATAAAAAGTTTTCATTCGGGCAAATTGTTTTTCCGTAACTTTAAGTATACGAATATTTCCCTTTGGCGGCAATCCGCCAACTACCCGTTTTTCGTGGACTTCGGCGTTTTCATCGCTCGCGCAATGTCTGCCGTAAACCGAAAATTGAAGCATTGTAAAACCGTCTCTCAAAAGCAATTTGCGAAAAATCGAATATCGTTTGCGGTCTTCCGGCGTATCGGTCGGAAGGTCGAACATTACTACCATCCACACAGTGTCTAGTCCTCCAAAAAATTTCATAGCGTTGGAATTATTAGGTTTTTTCCTTCTCCGGTCATAAATTGTTTGACGCTTGCCGCATATAATCCGACAGCGTTTAAGAGCGGTTGTTTGCGTCCGTCCAAAATACAATCTTCGGCTAAAATGCTCAAAAGTTTGCCTTTTAATTCGCGGTTTAATTCAAAAATCAAATCGTCGTTCGTATCATTTTTCGCCAAAGTTTCCTGCACAATCGAAAAAACTTTGACATCAACAAACGGGCGCAAAGGTTCGACTAAATCATCTGCCAACGGAAACGGATTGTATTGATTTTTGTGATAAATTCCGAAACTCGGATGCAAGCCTGTGCCGACAATTGCCCGCGCCGCCGCCGCTCGGACAATCGCGTAACCGTAATTGAGCAGCGCATTTGCATCAGGATTTTCGCGGTTGCGCCGAAAATCATTGCCAAAAAGTTTGCGCCAATAAATTCGTGCGGCAAACGCTTCGAGATTTTTCGGATCGCCGCTCGGAATATTTTTGGAAATTTCTTTTAATGCGGTGCCGTCTTTTCCGCAAGCAGTCAGAGATTTTGATTGATTTAGAATTTTAGCAGAAATTATCGCCGACCACAGACGTTTTTTGTTTGGCACGGAAACGGCAATCTGTTGCGCGAGAATCTTGGTTTGAATCGTATTGCTCGTAAAAGGCACGGCAATCGAGGTCGGCAAATGTTTCTCATCAGTAAAAACAACGGCGACATTTTCGGCGGCAAGTGTGGCGATTAAACCCGATGAAAGCGTGATTTGATGACTGTCAATAATCAAAACGCCCAAATCTTCAATCGGCACACTTCCGACGTTGTCGCCGTCTTTTTCGATAACCAGTTGGCTGTGTTTGACGTGAACATAACATCCGTCTGTCGAGATTTCTACCGTCCGCTTAATCATCAGCAGTTTATGAAATAAGAAAATCGTTGCAATTCACAACCCGTTCGTTTAATCATTGGCTTGAGTCAAATATCCAAGCGGATCAACTTGAAGTTTGCGAATTATTTTATTGAAACCTTTTCCTTGAATATTTAACGAAATTCCGCTGATATATTCGCTTCGTGCATCTTCGAGTGGACGAGCCGTAATAACTGTGGTTTGTCCGCCTGACATCTTCTGAATTCTATAAATGTGTATTTGACCGTCATCTCCAAGAAATTCAATGTAATCATTCGGACAGAGCGAGAATAAAAACTGCCAATTTTCGCCGATATTTTGCGAAACAGGACTCGGTGTATTTCCGCGTTTGACCGATTCGCGGACATTTTGCGCCGCTTTGAAACGCGGAACTAAAACGGCTTTGCGCTCTTCGGTTTGCGGATTTTCAAAAATCTCGACGTGATGATTTCCGCCAAGCGCGTAATATTTGTAAGGCTTGCCGCTTTCATCTTGAATTCCGACAACCGTTTCGGGCGACATTTTGACATATAACCGCGCCTTTTTAATCGGCGTTTTGCCGTCTTTGTGAAATAAAGGTTCGATAAACGCTTTTTTCAAATCGCCGTTAAATTCGTTATATCTTTCGCGGATAATTTCGCGCACTGTTTCGTCAACAATTTCATCTTTTTCAATATTCGACTTGCTCAAAGATTCGAGATTTTTTCGCACGACAAAAAGACCTTCTTCATTAGTCGCGCCGTAAGCCGTTTCTTCCAAAAGCGCACCGCGAACTCGATGAATCGGCGCGTGTGAAATGACGATTGAATTTATCGCTTCGGAAACATCGGTCAGAAAATTTTCCCAAGGCATTTCCATTGCCGACAAATTGCGTTTCATCAATTCACGATTTCTTCCGGCAAGTTTGGAAATATATTGAAACAAACTCCGATTTATCAGGGCGATAACGATTGCATCAATCGCGTGATGCCGATGGTCGTAACGATTTTTTACGTCAACATCGCCGTCTGCCAAAATCGAATTCAATCCCCAAACGTGCCGTAAATTTGCCGTCGCGCCGCCGGCAACAACCGTTACAGATTGTTCGTTTTTGTAAAGTTGGAGCAGATAACCTCGCGCTTCTTTGCAAATATAGCGCGTGTCGGAAAGTTGTCTGCCAATCATTTCGTTTTCGTCAACCGATTTCTGCACGAATTTCTTTTGCTTTGCCGACGGCAGATTTTCGATGCGTTTGAGCATTTCAAAATATTTCTGCTCATCGCCGCCGAAAAGCTCGAACGGTGTCATATTTTTCTTGACATCACGATTAAACTCCGCCAGACAAATCGTTTTATTCATATACGAATCATCAAAACAACGACTGTAAGGAATAATATGTTCGACATCAATTTTTTGGTCATCCATCAAAACTTCGGGCGGAATTTTCTCGCCTGTATATGGACACATTTCGTCTGCTTCTTTCCACAAACGATATTTTAATTTGTCGAAACCGGAAACATTTTCCAGTCCAACCTTTTTCCTATAAAAACCTTCGGCTTCTTCGTTGGCGCGTTTGTTTTGATTCTGCTGTTTGATGGCACGTTCTTTTTGTTTGGCGGTCAGTTTCAAATCCCGCGCCATTTCGAGATGAATTTCGTCGGGCTTGCCGTATTCGCGCAAAATTGCGTTGACGACTTTGCGGAGTTCGTGCAAACCTTTGGAAACAATCGGATTACGCAAATCCTTCGGCGGCAAAGGAAGTTTTTCAAAAGATTGCGTATTGAATTGTTTGCGATGGTCTTCATCAACATCTAAAAGTTGTTTTACTAAATCATCATTGAAATTCCAAGTTTCTCTCAAGATTTTTTCACGCAAAGAATCTTCGTTGTTATCTATCAAATCTTTAATCAGACTGTCTTGCTTGGTGTCGTCAAAACTTTCCCAAACAGAATCAAGAACTTTCCGATAAGCGGCTGCCTTAAATGCTTGGTCATATCGCCAACCTTTTTTCATCCAAGGTAA
>CALMEH010000583.1 GCA_937863115.1 uncultured Acidobacteriota bacterium | reverse complement strand
CGATTCTCGCTAGGCTATAATGTCAGTCGCTTTCAGCGACAAAAGCGGAAATTTGCATTCTGCGTAACATCAATGATAAATCGATAAATCTATGAACTCAGAAAATATTCAAAAAAACGACCGCAAAGAGATTTTCGGATGGATGATGTATGATTGGGCAAATTCCGCGTTTTTTACAACGATTATCGGAGTTTTGTTAGGACCTTATTTGCTGAATTTGGCGCAAAAAGCGATGTGCACCGGTATAGATGAAGCGTTGCGGACAAATCATCCGTGTCAAGATGGGGTAATTCTCGATTTATTTTTCTTTGCGGTAACGCCTAAAAATTTGCCCGCTTTATGCACGGCGGTTTCGGTCATTTCACTCGTCGCGTTTTTGCCGATTTTGGGTGCGATTGCCGATTATACACATCTGAAAAAACGTCTGATGGCGATTTTTTGTTATCTCGGCGTGCTTTCGAGCGCGTTACTTTTTTTCGTAACCGATTCTTATATTATTTGCAGTATTTTGTTGATTTTTTCGACAATGACTTTTGCCGCCGCGCAAGTTTTTTATAACGCTTTTTTGATTGATATTACAACGGAAGACCAACGCGACAAGGTTTCGAGTTACGGTTACGGTTTAGGATATTTAAGCGGATTTTTGATGTTGGTTTTAAATCTGCTTTTTATTTCAAACGCTGAAAAATTAGGTGTTTCGACAGGTTTGGCAGTCAGAATCTGCTTTTTGGGCGCGGCTCTATGGTGGGGACTTTTTGCAATAATTACCTTTAAATCACTCAAAACACGTGGTGCGGAAAAAGTAATTCCGAAAGATAAAAATCTCGTAACCGTCGGTTTCAGCGAGATTTGGCAAACGCTCAAAGAACTTCGCCGTCTGCGCTACACGATGCTTTTTCTCATCGCATATCTTTTTTATAACGACGGTATTCAGACGGTTATTCTGCAATCTTCGGTGTTTATTTCCTACGAACTTTTTACATCGAAAGGTTTGGAAGCCGATAATTCCTTTCTCATCATAATTTTTATGATTGCACAGATTTCAGCGTTTGCGGGTGCACTCGGATTTGAGCGAATCGCCAGATTTATCGGCGCGAAAAAGACGATTATCTTATCGCTTTTGATTTGGTGCGCGATTGTAATTTACGCTTACGCATTTTTTGAATCGAAAACGCAAGCCTACGTTATGGGCGGATTTATTGGAATGGTTTTGGGGAGCGCACAAGCCCTTTCGCGCTCGCTTTATTCGCAGATGATTCCGAAAGGACGCGAATCTTCGTTTTTCGGGCTTTATGAAATTTCCGAAAAAGGCACATCTTGGATGGGACAACTGCTTTTTGCAATAATCGTCGGCGCGACAGGTTCTTTTCGGCAAGCAATTTTGGGCTTAATCGTCTTTTTTGTGGTTGGAAGCATAATTTTAATTTTTACCGACACGACCAAAGCCATTCACGAAGCCGGAAACTTAACGCCCGAAGAAGCGGCACAAGAAGTTTGAAATTAATACGCGTTTGAATATAATAAAAGGTAAGGTTTTTTAATCAAAATTTGCAGGAAAATTTAGTGCTAGATAATACATCGGAAAAAATTGTAACAATCTTCGGCGGCTCGAGATGTAGTGAAAATTCGCCGGAATATAAAGAAGCCAAAGAACTTGGCGGACGCTTGGCAGAAGCCGGATTTACAATCTGCACGGGCGGTTATCTCGGCATTATGGAAGCCGCCTCGCACGGCGCACGCGAAAAAGGCGGGCGCGTTTTTGGAGTTGTGATGAATCAATTCAAAGGCGAACCCAATCGTTTTTTGACTGACAAAGTTGCGACCGATCATTTTTATGACCGTCTGCAACATTTGATTCAACGTTCCGTCGGATTCGTTGCACTTCGCGGCGGAATGGGAACGGTTACGGAGATTTCGTTAGTTTGGAACAAACTTCAAACTCGTGTAATTGAAAATCGTCCGCTCGTGCTTTTGGGCGATTGTTGGCGCGAAGTTGTCAATTGTTGGCAGGAAAATTTAGTCGTCAGCGATGCGGATGTAAAATTTCTCGATTTTGCCCACGATGCCGAAGAAGCGAGTCGAATAATTATCGAAAAAACTAAATAAATATATGAATTGTCCAAAATGTAATGCAAACTTGATGGCGGGCGCGAAGTTTTGCGGAGCTTGCGGTTTTACGATGCAAC
>CALMEH010000582.1 GCA_937863115.1 uncultured Acidobacteriota bacterium | reverse complement strand
AGACGGAAAATTACATAAGGTAAAAGTTAAGGTCAAACCTCCACGCGGTTTGCCGCGTCTAACGGTTCGCGCACGGGAAAGCTATATTGCAACCCCGAAAACCGATTATAAATAATTGAATTGGCTTTTGGTCTTTGGTCTTCGGTCTTTGATTTACTCGAAGCTCAAAGGTCGAAAAACAAAAACCGATTTTGAAAAAAATGAAAAGAAAAAACCTATATCTTTTATCAATAGTTTTCTGTATCGCACTCGTTTCGGCGTTATATGGTTTTCTGCAAGCGGACGCACAAACTTCCAATCCGCAAACCGTAGCCACACCAAGCCCGACTTCGACAAAGAAGCCGGTGCCGACGATTGTGCCTCCGCCGACACCTGTGCCAACGCCCGAAGAAGACGAAGGAGTTATTACTGTTGAAACCGACATTGTCGGGCTTAACGTCCGCGTTATTGATCGCAATAATCGTCCGATAAATAGTCTGACGAAAAACGATTTTCAGGTTTATGAAGACAATGTTTTGCAGGAAATTGATTCATTTTCAAAAGCCGAAGTTCCGACCAATTACACGATGGTCATTGATAATTCCGGCTCGCTTCGGCAACAACTCGAAAAAGTGATTGATGCCGGAAAAACCATTATCGGCACGAACAAACCCGATGATGAAACAGCAATCATCCGTTTTGTAAGTTCCGACAAAATCGAAATCAAACAAGAATTTACCAACGATAAAGCCGAACTTTTCGACGCGCTCGACAATCTCTACATCGAAGGCGGACAAACCGCCATCATTGACGCGGTTTATCTCGCCGCGCAAATGACCGATGAATACGAAAAAACCCGCAATCCGAACGACAAAAAACGTCGCGCTGTAATTCTCGTTACGGACGGCGAAGACCGCGACAGTTTTTATAACGAACAACAGCTTTTTGAAATTTTGCGCGAATCGGATGTGCAGATTTACGTTATCGGCTTTATTGGAGATTTGAGCAAAGAAGGCGGTTTCATCGCTAAAAGCCCGCAAGAAAAAGCTAAAAATTTCTTAGAAAAAATGGCAAAAGAAACCGGCGGCAAAGCCTATTTCCCGACTAGTGTCAGTGAATTAAACGGCATTGCCACCGACATCGCCAGCGAATTACGAACACAATATTTGGTCAGCTATTACCCGACTAACACTAAAAAAGACGGCTCAACACGCCAAATCAAAGTCGTTGTTTCAGACGGAC
>CALMEH010000581.1 GCA_937863115.1 uncultured Acidobacteriota bacterium | reverse complement strand
CGCTCGGCGAAAGAGTTTTGGGACAAGATCACGCATTGGACGCGATCACACAAAGAATTCGCACGGCTCGCGCCGGTTTGACCGATCCGAAACGTCCGATTGGCGTGTTTTTACTCGTCGGAACTTCGGGTGTTGGTAAAACTGAAACTGCACTTGCGCTTGCCGATTCGCTTTATGGCGGTGAACGCAATTTGTTTACGATAAATATGAGCGTATATCAAGAAGCGCACACGGTTTCTTCGCTCAAAGGTTCGCCTCCGGGATATGTCGGCTACGGCGAAGGCGGCGTTTTAACTGAAGCTGTGCGGCGCAAACCTTATTCGGTCGTTCTGCTCGATGAAGTCGAAAAAGCACACCCGGACGTAATGGAATTATTTTTCCAAGTTTTCGACAAAGGCGTTTTGGAAGACGGCGAAGGACGCGAAATCGATTTCAAAAACTGTGTTATTTTGCTGACATCAAACGTCGGCACAGATACTTTTATGAAACTTTGCGCCGATCCCGACACGAAACCCGAACCGGACGGATTAGTCGAAGCGATCAAACCCGAACTCGTTAAAGCCTTTAAGCCTGCGCTTTTAGGTCGTATGGTAACGGTTCCGTTTTATCCGATTTCCGACGATATTTTGCGTTTAATTATCAGATTACAACTCGGAAAAATAAAAAATCGCATTTCGGACAATCACGGAGCGCAATTTTCTTACGATGATTCCGTCATAGATACAGTGGCGAAAAGATGCACCGACGTTGATAGCGGCGCACGCAACGTCTATAACATTTTGACCGGAACGCTTTTGCCGGAAATGTCGGGCGAAGTTCTTTCAAGAATGGCTTCGGGCGAGGGCATCAAGAAAGTTCACGTCGGAGTCGGCGAAGGCGAGAAATTTGTTTATGACATCAGCTAAAGTTTAGAGTCTCGCCTTTAGGCGGCGCAACTGTAAGCGAAACGAAACAGTTGCACAATGTTGGCAAATTTGAATTGTAATTGAAGCAAAACTGCTTCTCTGGCGGTTAAAGCCGCCTGAAGGCGGGACTCTAAACACGAGAAAAATAATGGCGAAAACGACACAAGCTAACAGGTTAATGGCGATTTACACGCCTTTGGGAAACGATTACTTTTTGGTCAATAAAGTTTCGGCAAGCGAAGCTCTTTCGGAACTTTATTCTTACGAAATCGAGGTTCTCCACGAAGAAAAACCGGGCGGATTTGCGCCAACAGTGGTTGATCCGAAAAAAATTGTCGGGCAAGGCATAACTATCGAAATGGAACAGCGCGACGGCACGAAACGGCAATTTACCGGAATGGTCAATCGTTTTTCGCAAGGCACGCGCCACGCACGTTTTTCATTTTATTATATGACGGTCGTGCCAAATGTCTGGCTTCTGACGCAGATTTTCCAAAGCCGCATTTTCCAACAAAAAAGCGTTCCCGATATTTTGAAGATTATTTTTGCGGGTTTTGATGTTTCGTATGAAATTCAAGGAAAATTCGAGCCGCGAAATTATTGCGTGCAATACCGCGAAACCGATTTCGATTTTGCTTCGCGTTTGATGGAAGAAGAAGGAATTTTTTATTACTTCGAACATAACGACGGCAATCATAAAATGGTAATCGCCAACACGCCGCAATCGCATCGAGATTGTCCGGGCAAAAGCACGATTCCGTATTTCCTTGATGTTTCGCGGGCGACGGAAGATTTCGTAACTTCAATTACATCTTGGCAGACCGATTATAATTTGCAGACCGGAAAAGTTACGCTTTGGGATCATAACTTTCAGCTTCCGGGCAAAAAACTCGAAGCCGATAAGCCTTCGCTGTTCAACATCGGCGGCAATCAGGAACTCGAATCTTACGATTTCCCTGCCGGATATGCCAGAAAATCCGATGGGATTTCAAAAGACGGCGGCGAACAAGCGGGTGAATTACAGAAAATTTTTGAGGACAACCGCCGAACAGCTGATGTGCGAATGGAAGCTCTCGACGGGCGTTACAAAACCGCTATCGGAAGTTCTGATTGTTCCTCGATGATTGCCGGATTTCGTTTTACGATGTCGCGCCATCCGAACGCGAGCGAAAACGGCAAGTATGTAATTACATCAATCGTTCACGAAATCGAACAAAATCCGAGTTATGTGAGCGACGAACACACTGACCAACCGTATCGCAATACGTTTAATTGTATGTCGCATGGCGCAGGAGTTCCGCCGTTTCGACCTGTGCAGAAAACGCCGAAACCGATGATTTACGGTTCGCAGACGGCAATCGTCGGCGGTCCTTCGGGCGAAGAAATTTTTACCGACAAATACGGGCGCGTCAAAGTTCAGTTTCATTGGGATCGTGAAGGTCAGGGCGATGCTTTTAGTTCGTGTTGGCTTCGCGTGGCACAGGCTTGGGCAGGAAATCGTTGGGGAATGATGTTTATTCCGCGCGTCGGAATGGAAGTTATCGTGCAGTTTTTGGAAGGCGACCCCG
>CALMEH010000580.1 GCA_937863115.1 uncultured Acidobacteriota bacterium | reverse complement strand
CGTTTCGGTCGCGGTTCAGCAAGGGCGTTTTCATTTTTACGAAGGTTACGAAATGGCGCAAGTCATTTTTCCGATGCGCGTTTTTGGTGTTTTGGGCGTAAAGAACGTGATTCTGACAAACGCCGCGGGAAGTGTGAACACGGATTTTAAGCAAGGTTCGCTGATGTTGATACGCGATCATCTAAATATGATGGGCGTTAATCCGCTGCGCGGTGCGAACGATGAAAGATTCGGCGCACGGTTTCCCGATATGACGGAAGTTTATTCGCACGAATTGCAGGAAATTGTTAATTCGGAAGCCGAAAAAATGGGCGGCGAAGACTTTTTGAATCGCGGTGTTTATTGCGCTCTTTCGGGTCCGACATATGAAACTCCGGCAGAAATACATCTTTATAGAATTTTGGGCGCAGATGCCGTTGGGATGTCAACCGTGCCGGAAGCAATCGCGGCGCGGCATCAAGGAATGGGTGTTATCGGAATTTCGTGCATTACGAATATGGCAGCGGGCATCACCGATGAGCCGATAAACCATGCGGAAGTAATGGAAACTGGCGCGAAAGTTGCGGAAATTTTCAAAGAATTGCTAAAGCGTGTAATATTAAGAATTGATTAAACCGCAGAGACGCGGAGACGCAGAGAAATTTAAGGAGTTATTGAATAATCTCAAGGTTTTCCAAAAACTCTGCGTCTCCGCGTCTCTGCGGTTAAAATTTTTATGATAATTGGTATATGCGGCGGAACGGGTTCGGGAAAAACCACGTTGGCGCGAAAAATAATTGAAACGGTCGGGCGCGACGAGGTGATTCTTGTCGAGCAAGACTCGTATTATCGAAACCTTGCGGATATGCCGCTCGACGAACGGCATCAGGCGAATTTTGACCATCCCGATTCGATTGACAGCGAAATGTTGGTCAATCACTTAAAGCGTCTGCGCGGTGGACAACCGATCGAGATGCCGGTTTACGATTTCGTAACGCATACGCGAGAGGACAAAAGCGAGCATATTGATCCGAAACCTGTCGTTATTGTTGAAGGAATTTTGATTTTTGCCGAACCGCGAGTTTTGGATTTGTTGGACGTGCGGATTTTTGTTGATACGCCGGACGATATTCGTCTGATTCGGCGTTTGAGACGCGACATAAACGAACGCGGCAGAAGTTTTGAACAGACGCTTTGGCAATATCAACATACGATTCGCCCGATGCACTATGAATTTGTCGAATCATCAAAACGCCACGCCGATATTATCTTGCCCGAAGGCGGAAATCCCGATATTACGAGCGAATTTATTTGCAGTTTGGTGCGCGAAAAGTTGGAAAAGAAATGATTGCAGATGTTTAGATATAATATTCGGAATAGCTGAAAGCGAATAACTAATAGCTGAGAGCCGAAAGTTATCAGCTATTAGTTATTCCGAAGAAGAAAGATTTTTAATGAACAAAGATTTAGAATTAATCGAAGCCGCGAAAAACGTGCGCGAAAAGGCTTACGCGCCTTATTCAAATTTCAAAGTCGGCGCGGCACTTAGAACAAAAAGCGGAGAAATTTACACAGGTTGCAATGTCGAATCGGCAAGTTACGGTTTGACGGTTTGCGCCGAGCGCGTGGCGATTTGGAAAGCCGTTTCGGAAGGCGTAACAGAATTTGAAACAATCGCCGTCGTCGCCGACACGCATGAACTCACGCCGCCGTGCGGTGTTTGCCGACAAATAATCTGGGAATTTTGCGGCGATGTTCCCGTTCTTTTTGCAAATCTCGAAGGAAAAAACGAAACTGTAACAATGAGCGAACTTCTGCCACGGGCGTTTGATACGAAGTTTTTGAAATAAAGAAATTTTTATTTATCCACAGATGAACACGGATACACACAGATGGTTTTTTGGTTTTATCTGTGTCCATCTGTGTGTATCTGTGGATAATTTTTTGTCTGAAACATCATAATGAGCAATTTTGAACAAGCAATCTCGAATTTGGATATAAAAATATTCGAGCGAATTAAAAGTCAGTTGTCGGAGAATGACAAGCAATCTTTGTTGGCGTGTCAGCTTGCGGTGCGCGAGATTTCACCGGATTATAAATATTTGGAAATCGGTTCTTATCTCGGCGGAAGTATTCAGCCGCATTTGCAGGACGAAAAATGCGTCCGCGTTTATTCGATCGATAAACGTCCGCTTCATCAACCGGATAATCGGGGCGTTGATTACACTTATTTGAATAATTCGACGGCGCGAATGTTGGAACTTTTGGGCGAAATTGCGCCGACCGATAAGATAAAAACGATAGACGGCGACACGCGGCAGATAAAACCTTCCGAAGTTACGGAAAAAATGCAGATGTGTCTGATTGACGGTGAACACACGGACGCGGCGGTTTTTTCGGACTTTAAGTTTTGCTTAGAAATTTTGGCGGAAAACGGCGCGATTGTTTTTCACGATGCGCCGATAACTTATAACGGAATTTCAACTTGCGTCGAACATCTCAAACAGAAAGGCATAAAATTTCGCGCTTACAGTTTGCCTGATATTGTTTTCGCCATCGAAATCGGCGATTTTCCGATGCACAAAAACGCGGCAATTTTGGATAGATTGACTAATAATCACACGAGCTATCTTTATTCTCTGCAATACAACGATTATTACCGCCAATTTGCCAACAAAAAACCGTTTCTGCTTTACCGCAAATTCATTACGAAGTGGAAAGGTTTGAACAAATTCGACTAGTATTTTTACCGCAGAGACGCAGAGACTCAGAGAGATTTATTAGAAACACTCTGAGTCTCTGCGTCTCTGCGGTAAATGGTTCCTTTGCAATTTTGGGCGGAAGTGTAGTAAATTGCTTTATGGAAAACTTCAAATTTTTATTCTACATTTTCGGTTCAATTCTCTTAATCTTTCCCTTAATTGTTTCAGCACAGAAAAAAACTGTGGATTTAATTATTTCAGGCGGCACGATTGTTACGATGGATGCGGCACGAAACGTCATTGAAAATGGCGGCGTGGCGGTCAAGAACGGCGAGATTGTCGCGGTCGGGACTTCGGCAGAAATTACAAAAAATTTTACATCGAAACAGATTATTAACGCTCGCGGAAAAAAAGTGATTCCGGGTTTGATAAACACGCACACGCACGTTCCGATGTCGCTTTTTCGCGGCATTGCCGACGACCTCGATTTGCAGGAATGGCTGACGAAATATATCTTTCCGGCTGAGGCAAAAAACGTCACGGAAGATTTCGTTCGCGTCGGCACACGGCTCGGCGTGGCGGAAATGATTCGCGGCGGCACGACGACTTACTGCGATATGTATTATTTTGAGGACGCAATCGCAGACGAAACTTTCAAAGCGGGAATGCGCGGCATTTTGGGCGAAACGCTGATTGATTTTCCTGTTCCTGACAATAAAACTTGGGGCGAAGCCATCGCTTACACCGAGAAGTTCGTCAAAAAATGGCAGGGAAACCGTTTGATTGTTCCGGCGATTGCGCCCCACGCGCCTTACACGGTGAGCGAAGAGCATCTTTTGGAGACACGGCGGCTTTCGGATAAATTAAACGGCGAAACTGAATTTATACAGCAGAAACACAAGGGAATGCGCCCGATTGAATTTGTTGAAAAGATTGGTTTTCTGAGCGACAAAACCATTGCCGCGCACGTTATACAGGCAAACGAATCGGAACTCAATATTCTGAAAAAACGTGGTGTCGGCATCGCGCATAACCCGCAATCGAATATGAAATTGGCAGCGGGCGTTGCGCCTGTGCCGATGATGCTCAACAAAGATTTGCCGGTCGGACTCGGAACGGACGGAGCGGCATCGAACAATGATTTGAGTATGTGGGAAGAGATGGACACGGCGGCGAAACTGCACAAAGTTTTTTCGGGAAATCCGCGTGTTGTTTCTGCCGAGCAAGCCTTTGAAATGGCGACAATTCGCGGCGCAAGAGCATTGCATCTCGACAAGATTATCGGTTCACTCGAAGTCGGAAAACGCGCCGACATCGTGATTGTTGACACGGACGATTTGAATCAAACACCGCTTTATAATATCTATTCGAGCCTTGTTTATGCCACGAAAGCGGACGATGTTCGCACGGTGATAATTGACGGAAAGCCCGTAATGCTTAATCGAAAGTTGCTTACGCTGGACGAAAATGCTATAAAGAAAGACGCAAACCTTTATCGTCAAAAAATCATCAAGAGTTTATCGAATTAGCGGGCAAGAAGTGGCAAAACTTGCACGAGATGCTGTAAGAAAGCATAATAGAGAGATTGCCGGTCAGTCGTAAAGTGAGCTTTCAGCTATGACCTTTGCGGAAATTTAAGTCAAATTACACAAAAAGGAGGACTGAAGATGCCGCGAAAATTCAGAGGGTTTTTCGTTTTAGTTTTTTTAGTTTTAGTTAGTATTTTAAACATTTCGGCGCAAAGCACCGCCGATGTAATGCGTGACCGCATTAAGAAAGCCAAAGCGTATATTGCCGTTAAAAATTATAATGCCGCGATTTATGAATTGGAATCTATTCGCCGCGAAACAAACGAACCGACAATTAATTCGGTGGTCAATGTTTTGCTCGTGAGCAGTTATCTCGAACAAGGCGATTACAAACGCGCCCAAGATTTTCTTAACGAACTCGCCAAATCAAACAAAGGCAATTACACTGCCGCCGCCGGACAAGTCGTAAAAAGCGCAAGGAATCAACTCGAACGCTATAAATCGCTCGGCTTGAGCGTTTCGGACAGAAATCTGCCGCTCGAAGCCGCCGCCGATCTCGAAAAGATGCGGCAAACTTTGGAAATCGTCATCGAACAATCGAAGGTTTTAAGCAAAGACAAAACACAGACGGCAAATGCAATGGCTTTGATGGAAGAAGCCAGCAATGCGCGGAGCGGTTTGGCAAAAGACGATTACGATGCAACGCGTTGGAAAAATGAAGCTGCCGATGCGCGGGAAATTTTAGCAAATTCAAAGAGCGTCGTCTTGAATGTTGACGGCACGACAGCAACCACACAAAACACGGTTGCTTCAAACACAAATAACGTCATTCAAACTCAAACCAATCTGCCCGTAGATAACACTACTCAGACGAATAAAAATCAAACAACCGAAAAACCGTCGAATACTACGGAAAACAACACGGTTGCGGTGAAAGAAACTCCGAAAACAAACGAAAATACCGTCAAGGAAACTCCGAAAACTGACGAAACTACGGAAACAACCAACAGCACACGAACTCGCCGCGTAGAAAATACGAACAACACAACACCGACATTGCAAGAAGCCGTTATCAAAACAAACGATCTTTCGCCTTTGTCCGTCGGTTCGCTGGTTGATTTTGCGACGCAAAAGGTCAATCCGGTTTATCCGCAACAAGCGCGGACGATTCGGCAGACGGGCATCGTGAAGGTTGAAGTTATGGTTGACGAACAAGGCAAAGTCGTCGAAGTGCAAAAGGCAAACGGACCGAGTTTGTTGCAGTCGGCGGCAAAAGACGCGGCGAAAAAATGGCGGTTTAAGCCGTTTATGCGCGATGGTCAGCCCGTCAAGGCAACGGGATTCATCAGTTTTAATTTTACTTTGTGAAATAGTTAAAACAATTAGATTTAATTTTCGGGCAGAGGTTTTTTTGATAAGAACTCTGCCCTTTCTTTTTCAAATCAAACAACATAAACAGGCGCGAAAGACATCTAAAAGGCAAAGCAATCGGCAATCTGCACGAAGCAAGTCGTAGGTTGCACATCGCAAGAGGCAATCTGCACATCGCAAGAGCTAATATGTTCATCGCAAACGCTAACCTGCACGAAGTAAGTCTTAACCTGCACGAAGCAAGTGGCAATATGCTCATCGCAAGTGGCAATATGTTCATCGCAAGTGTCAACCTGCTCATCGCAAATGCTAATCTGCTCATCGCAAGTCTTAACTTGCTCGATGCAAGAGGCAATATGTTCAAAACTGCGCGACCAACGCAGAAACGATTTGTAAAATTTTGATTTTGAATTGATTATTTGAATATGAAACTACTTTTTCTGCTGATATTTCCGGTAATTTTGATGATGACAAATTTAATCGCCGCGCAAACTCCACCGATTGAAACGGGCGTTTCGCAAAAACTCGCGCAATGGCGCGGGAAACATTATTCGGACGTGAAATATAAATTGAACATCACGCTCGAAAAAGGTGCGCCGTTGATGAAAGGCGGTATTGAAATTCGTGTGAATTTGACGGAAGAAGCGGCCAAAACGTATTTGGTTTTAGATTGGCCCACGACGGAGTTTGAAAATGAAAAAGACAAACCCTTTGCCGATGTCGTTTCGGTTAATGAATCGGTCATAAAAAAATTGCCCGAAACCGGCGAATATGCGTATTCGATCAATAAAGAACACATCGTCATCGCGCAGAGACTTTTGAAAACAGGCGAAAATGTTATCAAAATCGAATTTGCTTCGCCGATAAAAACCAGCGGTGCGGCAATCACGCGCTATGTTGACAAGGAAGATAATGCGGAATACATCTATTCGCTGTTCGTCCCGTCGGACGCAAGCACAGCGTTTCCCGTGTTCGACCAGCCGGATTTGAAGGCGCGGTTTATGTTGACAACAAGAGTTCCTTGGCAATGGAGAACAATTTCAAATAGCAATATACGCGGAGGCTGTTTTGCAGTAGATCAAGGTGCGCCTATAACGTGCCGTTTTGAAGAAACCAAACCAATCAGCACTTATGTTTTCGCGTTTGCGGCGGGCGAGTTTGCGGAGTTTGAGGATAAAGGTAATTCAGCGCAAGCGGGTGCAGGGCGACCCCTCCCCCCCCCCGAAATTCTTGACCGTTAAAGGGGAAACTCAAAATTCTCGAAAAATAAACAGGA
>CALMEH010000579.1 GCA_937863115.1 uncultured Acidobacteriota bacterium | reverse complement strand
TTCTGCTTTTACAACAATTCAGACGGGAACGCCTTTGACAACCGTTTACAGTCTTTATAATTTGCCGACTTCGATTCTTTACGGACGCGGTGATTTAGGCAGAACTGAAACTTTTACCGAAACCGATCTGCTCGTCAGTCATCGTTATAAATTCGGCAAAAACGATAATTACTCGTTCGAGCCGTTTGTTGTATTTCTCAATCTTTTCAACGAAAGTAATGAATTGACGCGTCAAACGACAATCAGTTCAACGAATTTTACGTCCACGACTTTGGCTTCGAGCGGATGCACGACTTGTTCATCGCAAATCGGCGTTTTCAATACGCTTTTCAACGGTGGGATTAATCAATTCGTGCAAAATTATCTGAACACGCGCGGCGTAAGTTCGACGGGCATCAGAAACGATTATAATCAGCCGAATTTGTTTCAATCGCCAGGATATTTGCGATTTGGTTTGCGGGTTAGCTTTTAGTCAGAACAGCCTGCGTAAGCGGGCTGTTCGGCGTTGACAGTTGTGAAATTTAGCTTAAACTTTAACGATTCGTTGATTTAAGCTAAACAACTCGCTTACGCGAGGCGGTTCTGACGAGCCAAAATAGAAAAATCATCGTCAAACCGCCCGAAGCATCGATCAGAACATCATAAATCGAACCTGTTCGCGCCGCGTTGAAACTTTGATTTGTTTCGTCAATCGAAGCAATCAGAACGACGAGCAGAAAGGCGAAAAGATACCAAAATCGTTGCAGAAGATTTTTTGCCGAATAAAAAAAAACTCGGGAAGCGAAAAAGGCAAGCACGGCATAAACGGCGAAATGCGCGAATTTGCGGATGTAACCGTGATAGGTTTGCAGAGTTTCTTCCGCCGCGAGCGGAAACAGCCATTCGAGAAACGGACGAATAAACCGCGAAGTTTGCGACATCGAACCTTGCGAACTCGACAGATAAAATATCACGCCAATCCATAAAAAAAGTGGCGCGTAAAGCCAAAACCTTTCGCGCCACAATACTTTTTTATTAATTTTCATTTGCTAATTCGGCATATTGCCGATGCTGAATGAACCGCCACCGCCGGCAATTATCAAGATAAATCCGAGAATCATTAAGCCGAACTGAAGCCAAACTTCCTTCTTCATAATGGCAAAAATCAATCCGGCAAGCCAATTGAAGAAGAAAATTAAAATTCCCCAAAGCGCGCCGCCTTTTTGAAAACCGATTACGATAAGCCAAATCCAACCGACCAAAAACACTAAAAGACCAACCATAGTAAGCATAGAAATTATCCTCCAAGTTTTGTTAGAAATTAAACGAAAAGCAAGCAAAGCATATATGAAAATCAAAATGATTTCAAATAGCCTTGCTTGCTTTTGCTAAAATCTCTTAGTCTTGTAGTCTCTTTGTCTCAGCGTCCTAATTAAGCTGCTGCCGCGCCGGAAACGACTTCGATAATTTCTTTGGTAATCGCCGCTTGACGTATGCGGTTCATATTCAAAGTCAAAGTATCAATCAATTCGCCGGCGTTTTTAGATGCAGAATCCATTGCCGTCATTCGCGAACCTTGTTCCGAAGCGACAGATTCGAGCATTGCGCGATAAATTTGCGTTTCGACTTGTTTCGGTAAAAGTTTGCCGAAAATTTCCGCCGGAGTTTGTTCGTAAATATATTCGGATTGTGCCGAATCTTCTTCAGCTGCTTCGATTTTCGGAATCGGGAGAAGTTGTTCGACAACAGGTTTTTGAGAAAGAACGGTTTTAAATTCGGTAAAGACGAGAAAAACTTTATCAATCGTTTCGTCTTCCGGAAAAGTTTTGATGACGTTTTGGGCAATTCCCAGCGCGTCTTCGTGTTTCACCGTGCCGCTTCCGGTTAAGCCGATATATTCTTCAACAAATTGGACATTACGGCGTTTGAAAAAATCTCGCGCTTTGCGTCCGACGGGCATCATCTCGGTAGTTTTACCTTCATTTTCGCGCAAAAATGCTTGCACGGCTTTAATTAAATTCGCATTAAAACCACCGCACAAACCTTTGTCCGCACTAACGACGACCATTAAATATTTC
>CALMEH010000578.1 GCA_937863115.1 uncultured Acidobacteriota bacterium | reverse complement strand
CTTCGTGTTTTTTCGTGGTTCGATTTATAAATTTATTTCGTCCCAATACTTACTCAGATAAAAGTTTATCCGAGTCGGACAAACTCTCATCCGAGTCTGATAAACTTTTATCCAAGTCTGATAAACTCTTTTCCGAGTCGGACAAACTCTCATCTGACTTGGATAAACTCTCATCTGACTTGGATAAACTCTTATCCGAGTCGGATAAACTCTCATCTGACTTGGATAAACTCTTATCCGAGTCGGATAAACCTTCATCGGAGTCGGATAAACTCTTATCCGAGTCGAAACAAAGCACTTTTTCTTCGGTTAAATAGTCAGGCAGAGTTATTTGATACCTATTATGTGCAACTCTTTTTGGTGAAAAATCAGGGATTTCCCCATTGCGTAGCGATGAAATGAGTTTAGCCGTGTCTTTTAAGCACGGAAAATATACCCAACAAAAATTGATGTGCGAAAGATTTGTTTTAATTGTCCAACACGCTTTAGCTTGTTGACCGCTGAAGGTTTCGACAAGCTAAAGCATATCGGACATTTTAAGCCGAATATTTTTCGCAAACTAATTTCTTTTAGGTATATCCGCTGTCGCTGACGCGACAAAATGCCTGATTTATTCTTACCGTGCAATAAGTTACACGGCTAAACTCAGATTGTTGCTCAGCGACATTTAAGGAATAGTTAGATGCGCTCGCCCTAACTTCTAACCCAAAGGTCTTGACAAAATAACAAATCTGAATATACTTTCAACATAAGTTATTAACATTAAAAAGATAGATAGTTACATCCCCGTAAAACAAATAGCCGTCGAATTGGGCGGAAACACAACGCTTTAGGGAAATTATTAGACAAACCCGACTGGGAAAATAATTATTTACCAAAGTTTCAATCTTCGCACAGCACGAAGAAGGTAGGATAAATTTCGTGCGGTTTTGCGTTGCTTTGTGCTCTTTGGGAATAACAAAAGAGGAGAGAATTTATGAAGTCATTGAGAATTTTATCGTTGCTGACATTTGTAATGTTAGCATTTGCAATCAGCGCATCGGCGCAAGTTAATGTAAATCCGGGCGCAGGTTCGTATCCGACGTTGGCGGATGCTTTTACAGCGATTAACGCCGGAACGCACACCGGAGCAATTACGGTTGACATCGTCGGCGATACGACCGAACCTGCCGCCGGAGCAATCTTGAATGCCAGCGGTGCAGGCGCGGCATCTTATACATCAATTACTATTTCGCCGTCGGGCGGCGCGGCACGAACAATTTCGGGCGCGGCAACTGCCGGACTTCCGTTGATTGACTTTAACGGCGCGGATAACGTAACCATCAACGGTTTGAACACGGGCGGAAACTCGCTGACGATTGCTAACACAACCGTTTCGGCAACGTCGGGAACAGCGACCATTCGCTTTATCGGCGGCGCAACGAACAATACGATTACCAACTCGAACATTCAAGGTTCGGGAACAATGTCGGTTGCGACAAACGGCGCAACCATCTTTTTCAGCACCGATGCTGTAACGGCAAACGGAAACGATAATAATACGATTTCAAACAACAATATCGGTCCCGCAGGCGCGAATCTTCCGACGAAAGCTATTTTAGGAAACGGTTCAACCACGACCACCGCTATCGGCAACAGTGGAAATATCATTGACAACAACAACATTTTCGACTTTTTCGGTGCGGCTGTTACAAGTTCGGGTGTGGCAATCAATGGTGGTTGTAACACTTGGTCAATTACCAATAACCGGTTTTATCAAACCGGCACGCGAACGTGGACAACCGGCGCAACGCA
>CALMEH010000577.1 GCA_937863115.1 uncultured Acidobacteriota bacterium | reverse complement strand
GCCTAATAAATTTTCACTCCTTTGACGGCTTCGTAAGAGCCCGCCATTGATTTGAGTTTTTTTCGTGGTCCGAGTAATATTCCGTATTTTCCGTCGGGTCGAAAATAATAAACCGTGCCCTCCCACGCGCCCAAATCAAGCGGCGAACCGTCGTTATACCATTCGTATTGCTGTATCGTGTCCGATGCAATGATGATTGAATTCGTATAATAGGCGAGCGTGGCGCACAAAAACTTGCCGTCTGTCGTAATGTCAGTGCCGGTTGTGTCCGCCATCGCACAAGAATTAAACACAATGTATTTGCATATTCCTTTTATTTTTTCCCAATCGCCAACATTATCAGAATCCAAACCATCGCGCCCCAACGAAACGCCGAAGCCGCCGCGTTTTTTGCCGCCCACAATCATCGAACGTCCGTGAGCAATTATGGAAAGCGTTTCAATTTTACCGCCTATAAGTTTCTTTACTTTCAACCAATTAAAGATGTAATCGGCGGAAGAGTTTTCATCAACGCAAAGCGTAAAACCTGCGCTAAGTGAACTTGCCGCCGTGCCCTTAGCGCGTGTGTCGTGAATAATCTGGTGTTTTATCATTTCAAAATTTCCTCGGTAAACTATTCAAATTCTTCTCTCTAAATCTATTAAAACCGACTTGGCGCACAAAAATCTTTAGAAATTTCTGAAGTTTTTCTGAAATTTTTCTGATAAATTTATGAGAACGGCAAAAGCTCAGAATAAACTCTGCACTTTTACCTTTTTAAATATTACTTTTTACTTTTTGAGCGCGTTTGCCGTGTCGCTTTCTTTTCGCTTTAATTGAAAAACTGCTTCCGTTTCCGCGAGTTAAAGTGTGTAACCTTGCCCGCGTGAAATAAATATTGCTTCGCGGTCGGTTTGACCTTTGTTTTCCTCAAAGATTAGAGACTTTTTTCCGTAATCTTTTTGAACTACATTTGAAACTACTTGCGTTTCAAGTGTATTTTCCGAATGCGCTTGGATATTTTCATCACCGATAACGTTCAACGAAATAACCAAACTCAATAATGTAACTGCTGCTAAAAGATTTCTCATTTTTTTATTTTCTCCAATTCGTATTTTTTTATTTGGCAGTTTGTGCCTGTGAATCTATTTAAGCGCGGCGACTATGAGAAAATCTTTAGAATGTTCTAAAGGTTTGCTGAAATTTATATGTGATTTTTCTGAAAAAAAATGATGGAGAAAAAAAAACGGACTCCGAAGAATCCGTTTTTTTTTGTGGCAGGTTTTGGGGATGAAATTATTGTGCGCCGCCTTGGACTGGAATATCGCCGTTTGCGCCGAACGGATAGCCGAAGAAAGTGGAAAAGTTTGAACTACTTCGCAGAACAAAGAAGTTTCCGTTTGACGGTCGCCAGATGGCGATGTCGGAGATGCCGTCTTTGTCGTAATCGGCAACGACGGGTTTATCGCCGTTTTGACCGAAAAATGCGCCGAATGTCGTGCCGTTTGAACTGCGGCGGAAAAACCAAGTGCCGTCCGAAGGACGGAAGATAGCGACATCGGCGAGTCTGTCGCCATCGAAATCGCCGTCAACTGGAATATCGCCGTTTAAGCCGAATTGTTCTTGTTGGAAAGTATTGCTTCCCGAATTAAGTCTGAACCAATTTGCATTGCTTGGACGGAAAATGGCTGAATCGGAGGTTCCGTCGCCGTCAAAATCGCCAGAATGAAATTGTGACGCACACGGTTCGCCGTAGATAAAATCGTCCATTGCAACAGCATCAACACCGCCCGTGCCATCTGTGTTTGTTGCGCTTAAAGCTGCGTTTCCGCTTTCGATAACGACTCGCGCAATGCGTTCACCGGCATTGAATGAAATTCCGACAAATGAAAGTCCATTATCCAAAACTCCTGCAGAAGCGGCAGAAAGTTGTCTGCCGTTGATGTCATAGACGCGAATCAAGGAACGATTGCCGCTGGTTGCTGAACATCGCAGAAAACCAAACCGAAACCGTTGACAGTTGCCGGAATATTTGTTCCGGGAACGACAAAATTGACTTCCATTATTGTCGTATTGCGGACAGTAAAAAGTCTCTGTGCGCTAAAAGTTTGGAAAATGGTCGAATATGTGGCGTTGATGTTTCCAAAACGAACCGGAACTCCCGATGCCGTTGTTGAACTGACGGCAAATTGATTTAAAGCCGCGCCGGTTTCATTTTCAATGGCGTTGAATATCACGCCGCGGGGACTGTTGACGTTGAA
>CALMEH010000576.1 GCA_937863115.1 uncultured Acidobacteriota bacterium | reverse complement strand
TGACGATTAAATCAGGCGGAATCAAATCTTCGGTTGCCTTCCAACCATCCGAAATAATCAAATAAACATCGTCCTGCATCGTTTCCGTCCAAAAGGTCATTAAATGCTGATAAATATCATAATTATCAATCAAATTAACCTTTTCAAAATCTTGCAAAATCGCTTCGGAAATGTTTTCAATCAAGGCTTTCGGACTATCGGACAAGTTTAAGCCTTTCAGAATCGGTGTAAATCGTTCACGCCAAGAAACAATAACGCCGTTGACCTCGATTCTGAAAGTCTGAAATTCGGGAAAATCGTAAATCGCTGATTTAATCTCGGTGTGCGGAATGTTTAGCTGTGAATAACCTTCGCGGTTGCCGTCTGAAAATAAACTGCTTTTCAGAGTCGGAAAAACACGCCAATAATTTTCGAGAGCGTCAATATCACGGTTTGGAATCCCGCCGAAAAGATGTGCCGAAATGTCTTGAATGTCTTCGGCTTCTTGGCTATCAATGTAACGCGGAATATTAAGGTTGTATTCATTCTTTTCAATTTCCGCAAACGAAACCATCCGCGAATATTTTTCAAGTTCAATGCGTTTATTAAAAACGTCAACAATTTTATGAATGTCCTGATGCCGCAGACGGTTTTTGTTGCCGTCTTTCACAAAACCTTTACTCGCATCAATCATAAAAATCCCGCGTCTGGCTTCGGCGTTTTCTTTATCAACGACAATAATACAAGCCGGAATACCCGTTCCGTAAAAAAGATTGGCGGGTAAGCCGATAATGCCTTTGATGTATCCTTTGCGAATGATGTTTTTACGAATCTCGGCTTCGGCGTTCCCACGAAACAAAACCCCGTGAGGCAAAATAATCGCCCCTTTGCCATTGCGGTTTAATGAGCGTAAAAGATGCTGAAAAAAAGCATAATCACCGTTTTTATCAGGCGGAACTCCATCGGCAAAACGTCCTAAAGGGTCTTGATAAGGCGTTAATCCGTTGCTCCAAGATTTCGTTGAGAAAGGCGGATTTGCTACCGCAAAATCAAATTTCCCAAATTCTGCTGTAAAATACGGTGCTGAAAGTGTGTTGTCTTGCCAAATCTTTGCAGTTTCGTTGCTATGCAAAATCATATTCATTTTGGCAAGCGAAGCCGTTGCATTGTCCATTTCCTGACCATAGACAGTCAAGCCGCGTTGTGCTTCGTCAGAGGCTTTAATCAACAGCGAACCGCTTCCGCAAGTAGGGTCATAAATCGTAGTATCTGCGGAGGCATCTCTCTTAATTCCGATAATCTTAGCCATCACGCGGGAAACTTCCGAAGGCGTATAAAATTGCCCTTTGCTTCTGCCGGATTGAATAGAAAAATTCCGCATTAGATATTCATAAGCATCACCCAAAAGGTCATCACCTTCGGCTCGATTTTTACTAAAATCCAACGCCGGATTCTGAAAAATACCAATAAGATTGGAAAGACGGTCAACTTTATCTTTGCCTTTGCCAAGTTTGTCCGAATTATCAAAATCGGCTAGATTCTTAATTTCGTAAAGATTATTGGCTTCGGCTAGATTGGCAATTACTGTGTTAATGCCTTCACCAATGTTAGGTTTTCCTTTGAGTGCAACAAAGTCTTTGAATCCCGCCCCTTCGGGAACTTCAATCAATGCGTCTGAATCCCTTTGCGCTTTATCCGAAACATATTTAACGAACAACAGCACAAGAATATAATCCTTGTATTGCGAAGCGTCCATTCCGCCACGCAATTCATCGCACGACTTCCAAATTGAGTTATAAAGCTCACTTTTTTTGATTGGCATAGGCTATTGAGTTTTCAGCTTTTCTTTCCGAGTTTTTAGAATAATTTTACTTTGGCAATTTGTGAAAGTTAATTGTGTTAATAAATTTAACTTTTGGCTTTCAACGGTCTGCCGGGTTTGCGTTCAATTTTTTCCATTCGCTCAACTTCACTTTCAGAAATAAAATTATCACGTCCGATTTTTTCGGCTTTGATAATGCCGTCAAGAATCATTCGGCGCACACGCGAAGGCACGACATTCAATCTTTCCGCCGCTTGTTTGGTTGTTAGATAACCGTTCATCATTTCTCTATTTTACATCACAAAAAAATATCACGCAAAAGTGTGTAAAACGTCTTTCTTGATTTGAAGAAATAACACGCTAGAGTTATAATTATAGATAGTTGGAAACAGCTGAAATCTTTAATTTTAGTGAGGAAAAATGATGATTCGATTAACTACGGAAAACACGCAAAAGGCAGTCGAAAGATGCCGTCAATTAAAACCAACGGTGCGGTTTATCAAAGACAGATTGTTTGTCGTCTATTCGGCAAATAACTCGAATGTGTATCACGTCCGCTTTGATGTTCAAAACGGCGAGAAGTTCGGCGAATGTGAATGTAGGGCTTCGGAAAGAGGTTTGATTTGCTATCACCTTGTAGCCGGAGCGACGGCAAACATTTATCGGCAGTCTTTGAAACGAAACAACTAAACGGCGAAAGGCTTTCCTAAACCGCAAAGCTAGGAAAGCCTCTCTTTTAATCCCTATGACAAGGAACTAAAAATATGAATAATTTAACACAGCAACAACGGAACGCGAAAAGGGCGCATCTTGACGAGCAACAAGCGCAGATGCTTGAACATTACAAAACCGTATCGGAAAAGGAACGGGCGGCAATTATTCGGCAGATAAACGGATTTCTGCCCGTAACGCATTCGGAAAGCGAAAAGGCTTTCTGGATTGAGTTTCGGGATAAACTCGAAAAAGTTGAATAAGTAAGAAAAGGCTTTCCGCATCAAAAACGGAAAGCCTTTTTTCTTAGATAAGGGCTTTCAAGTTTTACCACTTTTTTACCGTTTCGTAATCAAAAAGCGGTATAAAACGACATCAGACGACATATAGAGAAATATATGAAACCTTTATTTAACCTAGTATTTATCGGCAAATACTTGTATTTACAAGGTTCTATAAAAATTATCAAAAAAGTGTGATGGTGGAGGCGGCGGGAATCGAACCCGCATCCAAGAGTTGCGACCTGAAGAATCTACACGTTTAGTCGAGTTCACTTAAATTTCGCTTTTTGCAAGCAGGTGAACCGACAAGACCTTGCAAAAGGCTAACCTGACTAACGGTTCGTTTGCGTCCGCAGGTGGTGGACGTTCACTAGCTTAAACTGAGT
>CALMEH010000575.1 GCA_937863115.1 uncultured Acidobacteriota bacterium | reverse complement strand
GGTAGAAAAATGCTGACAAAATCATTAATTTTAATCGGTTTTACGCTTTATTTTTTTAGTTGTCAAAACGCGCCCACGAAAATCGAAATCGCGCAGACAAACGACTCACCGCAGACGGTAGAAACGCCGAAACCGATGGCAACGCCGACAGCAACACCGAAAAAAGAAGCGGTAAAAGACGGCTTGGTCGAACTTGTTAAATTGGACGACACGATAAAATTAGACATTCGTTATGCGACCGCGAACAATTTTGTCGGCAAAGTGATTTACAAAGAAGCCCGCGCATTTATGCAAAAACCGGCGGCTGAAGCTATGGTGCGGATTCATCAAAAATTGAAGAAAGACAATCTCGGACTTGTGATTTTCGACGGTTATCGTCCGCTTTCGGCAACCAAACTTTTTTGGGAAGTTACGCCCGCCAACAAAAAGAAATTCGTCGCCAACCCGAAAAACGGTTCGCGCCACAATCGCGGATGTGCGGTTGATTTGAGTCTTTTTGATTTAAAGACGGGCGAAAATCTCGATATGCCGACGGAATACGACAATTTTACCGAAAAAGCCGCCGCCGATTATGCGGGCGCAACCGAATCACAAAAGAAAAACCGTGAAATTCTACGAAAAGCAATGGAATCGGACGGTTTCAAAATTTACGCGGCGGAATGGTGGCATTTCGATTTTCAAGATTGCCCCGAAAACCGGATTTTAGACATAGAATTTTCGGAGATTAAATAAAAACAGGAAGAAAAAAATTATGAAGAAAACTACATTTTGCTTTTTATTTCTAATCGGACTTTTAGCGTTTGCAAGCGTGCAAGAAGCAGACGCGCAACGGTGTAAAATAACCGACCCGACAGGAACGCCGCTCAATGTTCGCGCTTCGCCAAACGGAAAGATTTTGCGAAAAATTGTCAATGGAACAGTTGTTTATATCGAAGACACATCTTCCGACTCAAAAGGTCGTGCGTGGGTGCAAATCAGCCAATCTATTGGTAATGAACGCAAAATTCTAGGCTGGGTTTTCCGTGATTTTATAAGCTGTGATTCAGAAGACAACAGCCAAACAGAAACTCTAAAAACCGCGAAAGGTTATTTTTGCGGTTTTAGCGAAGGTGACGGCGGTCATCTATCAATTCGAGTCGGAAACATGGAAAGAATTTTTGCAATTTATGGAGATGAGCCGGAAGTGAAATATGTCGGCTTCAAAAATGAGCGGCAAAAATGGTTTGATGAATCTCTTTTGGGTGCGGAAATAATTGTGGATTATGTTTTCAAAAAACCGAATATGGGCGGAAGTGCAGAAAATATTGTCAGAAAATTAACATTAACGGGAAAAGTGAACCGAAAGACAAAATCTTGCGGTTTTGGATTATAAAAAAATGGTAAGCGAATAAAAAACAGGAAACCTGAAAATATGAAAAAAACTATATTTTGCTTTTTATTTTTGATGGGAATTTTTGCTTTTGCAGGTGGTCAAAAAGTGCAAGCGCAACTGAACATTCCTTGTGTTGTAAATGATACTTCAGGCACGCCTTTGAATGTTCGTGCAACTCCGGGTGGGCGAATAGTGAGTAAATTGAAGAATGGGACAAAAGTTATTGTCGTAAATGCAGCAGATGGAGACGGACCCGGATGGAGTCAAATCAGTGTTATCCGCAAAGGTAAAAGAGTCATTTTAGGTTGGGTAACTTCGCGGTATTTAAGTTGTGAAAACTAGATAACCGTAAAATGATAAATGAACAATAGAACAGTTGAAAAACCGCTTCAAAGAAGCAACTTGCGGAAGTTAATAGGCAAAGAGTATTTTATTTTGAAACGGCGAATGAATTGGATTTTCGGCGGAGAAAAGTTTGCCGTGCCGTCGGCTGACAAACTCGAATATTCTTGTATCAAGCATCGCTCGTTTTTACTGCGTCCGTTAAAAGATGTGGAAATGTATCTCCAGCATAATAAAATCACGAATCTGCGGTTAGCGACAGAAAAAATAAACGGCGTGATTATCAATCCGGGACAGACTTTTTCAATCTGGCGGCTTGTCGGCAGACCGACGAAAGCGAAAGGTTATCTCGAAGGGTTGGTATTAAACGGCGGGAAAATCTCGACGGGAATCGGCGGCGGTTTGTGTCAACTCGGCAATTTGATTTATTGGATGGCTTTGCACACGCCGCTGACCATTTCCGAGCGCTGGCGGCACGGCTTCGACGTTTTTCCTGACATAAATCGAAAAATTCCTTTCGCCTGTGGCGCGACGCTTTCTTACAATTACGTTGATTTGAAGATAAAAAATGAAACACGCGAACCGTATCAAATAAATCTGTGGCTCGACGAAGAGTATCTCAACGGCGAAATCAAATCGGACTGCGAACCAATCTATGATTACGAAGTTTTTGAAACCGACCATTTGATAAAAACGCAGATTTGGGGCGGTTACACGCGACACAACAAAATTTGGAAACGCCGGACACACAAATTCGACCGTCAAAGCGAGGAAGAATTAGTTACCGAAAACCACGCGATTATGATGTATAACCCGCTTTTGACGGAATAAAAATTCAGAGGTAAAAACTATGATAATTCGGCTTATAGGGATTGTTTTTTTTGCGTTTTTTTTGGCGGCTTGTCAAAAATCGCCGACAGATACAAACACCACAATCA
>CALMEH010000574.1 GCA_937863115.1 uncultured Acidobacteriota bacterium | reverse complement strand
TGCGGGATTTGTTCAATCAAGAACGGATTATCAAGCATTCGGTGAAGAAGTTAATTCGGGTGTCGGACTCCGAACAGTCGCGCAAGGCTTTGGAAGTCAAATCAATAATCGGCAAGGCTACGGATTAACCGAAAAAGACGATTCGACAGGATTGAATCATACTACTTTTAGAAAGAATGAGAATCGTGCAGGGCGTTGGACTTCTCCTGACCCGTATAACGGTTCGATGAGTTTGGGCAATCCGCAAAGTTTCAATCGTTACAGTTATGTTGAAAATGAACCGACAAATTTTGTTGACCCAAGCGGTTTATTAAGAATCCAACAATGCACCAGAACTTGGGTAGATTATGGAGATGGTAGTGGAAGGCACTATTCTGGTTGGACTTGTGTAACCATTTTTGATGATGGCGGCGGTATTGGGAGTGGATCTGAAACCAATAGTAACGATCCTGAATACGAAGAATGTGTAAAGAAAGCCCATTCGTATTACCAAAAAAATGCACCTCCAAAACCAACAGAGGAACAAGTAAAAGCATTTCTGAAGGATTTGAATCGCGCAATAAATGAGTTTGAAATAGCTGTCGAAAAAGCTAATAAAGATTTTTGGAGAGTTACAAAGAAAATAGCTGGTTTGGCGATTATTGGAGGGATTGTAGGAGCATATAAGGGTGGTAGAATAGGAGGATTAAAAGGAATCATTGCCGGTGCGTTACTAGGTGCCATTTGGGAAGTTTTTTGGGAGGCAGATAAAAGAGGGGTTGATATTGCAGACGAAAAGGCTGAACTTAAAAGAAAAATTGGTTACGCTTACGAAGATCATCCAGCAGTTTCAAAATATACAACTTGGGGAGAGCAATATAAACAAGAATTGGGTGAATGTAAAGCAGAGTATATACTTCGTCAAAGAGTAAGACCGAGGCGGTTATAACTAATTTTGAAAACTTATAGCTAATAATAGTTGTAGATATTTTTTGATGTTTAAAAAATAAAGACATAGGAATTTGGAAAAAGCGCGGGGCAGAAATTTAGTATAATCCACTTTAATGGAAAATCTCCTTCTCCCATAAATGATTGATAAATCAACATTTGGGCGGATAAAGAGAAAATCTAAAAATTGCATTTACATAGAAAATCTGACACGCACGGTCTTAGGTTTGTAATACAAACTATATATTTTAGGAGTAAAGTAGTGAAATCACTTTTTATATCAGCGTTAATTTGGGAAGGAATACTTCTTTTTATTTCTTTTATCACAGTTTTATTGTTGGATTTGTATCGTTGTTACAATAACGATTGTGAATTTGGACACGTTTCTTCCTTTCGAGACGGATTTCTTTTTCTTTGCTTAATTTGTTTTATTGGTGGATTTATTATAGCTTATATTGTAAAAATTAGGGACGTTAAAATTTAAGCCATTCAATAAAAATACTTTTAACTATTATGTGGAATTGTGAACGTAAAAAAATTGTATAATTCCCAGCTTAATTTTTAAATTATAATATTTGTCGTTTATCTTTTAACTTTCTAATGTTTTCGGTCATTCGGGTGATCTTGATTCGACGGAAAGTAACTTTTCGCTTTAAAACGACCGTGAGGATACTTTTCAAGCGGTTGGCGAGTTGCCGGAAAATAAAGTTGTTGTTGCAGGACAGCTCGGCGATGGGCGGAATTTGGTGTTTCGGGATAACGTGAACGGCACTTTGGATGCGGGTTTTTAGAGTAATCGAAACACGGGCTTGATGCTGACTTCGACTGATGAAAATTCGCAAGTAACAAGCTATGAATATGAAACCGACACTTTGCGGCAAAAAAAGGTGATTTATCCGAACGGCGGTTATTTGCAAAACGGATACAACCATAAACAATACCCTAATTAAAAAAATTTGTTTCCCGGATTTGTCCGCACGACGACGACGCTTGAAGCCAATAAATTCGCGCAAAGTTACAGCTATTTCAACGGTGGTGGGCAAGGCATCAGAAGCGCAACGCAAACGCCTGACGGTTGGAGCATTTCAGCGGTTGAATTTGATAAATTGGGCAGAGCAATAAGAAGCTACAATCCGTTTTACGCTTCAACTCCGACAGGCGCGATTCCGACAAATACGAAATTTACAGAAGTTACGGGATATGACGCGCTCGGCAGAACGACAAACGTAACCTTGCAGGACAACACAACGGTTTCAACAACTTTCGGCACAACGCCCGTCGGAACAAACAAAACATTCGTAAGTGTAACCGACCAAGCGGGAAAACAACGGCGACAAATTGCCGATTCACTCGGCAGAGTTGTCAGAGTTGACGAGCCTGATTTATCGGGAAATCTCGGAGCGGTTGATGCTCCGAATCAGCCAACGAGTTACGAATATGACGCAAATGACAACTTGAAAAAAGTCATTCAATCGGACGGCACAGTAACGCAAGAAAGACTTTTCAAATACGATTCGCTTTCAAGACTGACGCACGAAAAACAGGTTGAAGCCGATGCGACTTTGAACGATGCGGGCGTAAAAGTTACGAGCGGCGGATTATGGACGAAGGTTTTGAAGTACAATACGGACGGTTTAGTAACAGACGGCTACGATGCCAGAGGCATTAACACACATTTCGGCTATGACACATTGAATCGAATTTCGAGCGTAACTTATTCGGACGGAACGCCGACCGTAACCTACACCTACGACCAAGCGCGAACAGGTTTTTACAACAAAGGCGCATTAACGCGGGTCGAAACGGCTGATGGCGGAACGCTCAGACCTGACACACCATCTACCGCCAGCGAATTTGATTATGATAAAATGGGCAGAGTGGTGAACCATCGGCAATCAATCGGAACACAGATTTACACGCTCGAATATGGCTACAATTTGGCGGGACAGTTGATTTCTGAGAAATATCCGTCAGGCAGACTCTTTCGATAAATTACGATGCTAACGGTAGATTGTCGCAAATCTCCGATGCTTCGAGAACGTATTTAAGCAATCTCCAATACCAAGGTATGAGATGGTTCAATAAAAGTGTAGAGAAAACTGTCTTTGGTAGAATACTAAAGATATGTGGAAAAAATACGATGATGAGTTTAAGCAAAATGCTTTGAGAAAAGTTTTTGACGGGCAATCTGTGAGATCGGTGGCTGAGGAATTAGGAGTCAATGAAAGTCTGATTCACACTGCCGTAGGCAACGTGCCGCTAAAACTAATGGTAACGCAACTGCTTCGGGCAAGGAATTAACGGAAATCGAAGCCTTGAAGAAACGCAATCGGGAGTTGGAAATGGAGAACGAAATCTTAAAAAAGGCGGCAATTATCTTCGGGCGCAGAAGTTAGCGAGATACAAGTTTATTGATACGGAAAAGCCGCATTATCCGGTTCGTATTTTGTGCCGTGTAATGGAGGTGAAAAGTTGCAATTATTATGCCTTCAGACGCGGAAAGACTTACAAAAAAAGTCCGCTGGCGGCAAGTATCAAAGAATGTTTCAGCTTAAATTCTCGCTGATACGGTTCACGGAGAATCGCTCTTGCCTTGAAAATCGGACGAAATACAGTCAGAAAAGTGTTGAAAATTGAAGGCTTAAAAGCGATTCAACCGAAAAGTTTCAAACCAAACACGACTGATTCAAAACACGGTTTCGGATTTAATGAAAACTTACTGAAAGATTTGCAGAATGAGCCGAACAACCAAGGCGAGGTGTTCATCGGCGACATTACATATTTGCGATTGCAGAGCGGCGTGTTTTGTTATTTGGCGGTCTTGCAGGATAAATTCACGCGGCGCATCGTGGGTTGGAAAGTGTCGGAGCGGATGACGGCGCAATTCGTCATTGATGTCTTTAATCAAGCGAGATCGGAAATCTTCAGCTACATCGAAGGCTATTATAATCGAACAAGAATCCATTCGAGTATAGGAAAAAGTCCGGCGGAATT
>CALMEH010000573.1 GCA_937863115.1 uncultured Acidobacteriota bacterium | reverse complement strand
TTTCCCGGATTTTTGTTTCCTGAAATGCGGCAAAAGAGCGTTTGTAACTTTAATTGTTCCCCAAAAATTCGTTTCCAATTGCTGTCTGCCTAACTCAATGGGTGTTTCTTCGGCAATACCCGAAACTAAAAAACCGGCATTGTTAATCAGAATATCCAATTGTCCTATTTCGTTAAAAAATCTTTCCGCAAAAGTGTTTATTGAATCTTCTGAATCAAGGTCTAATGCAATCATTTTGAAAGGGAATTTTGACGCATACTTTTCGGGATTACGACTTGTTCCGACCACATTAAAACCGCTCTGATGCAGCTTGTTGGCTATCAAAAGACCAAATCCCGAAGATGCACCTGTTATTAAAATTGTTTGTTTCATTTTATAGTTATCAATCCTTAAAACTACTTGCATTATGCAAGTGCTACGATATATGATAATATACATATTCACTTTCATAATGCAAGTGGAAAAGCAAGGAAATGAAAAAAAATAATAAAACGATAAAAAGATCAGGATGTCCAATTAGTTGTTCATTAGATATTTTTGGCGATAAATGGTCGCTTTTGATTATTCGAGATATGATGTTTTTTCAAAAATCAACATACGGCGATTTTCAAAAATCCGAGGAAAAGATAGCAACAAATATCTTAGCTTCAAGGCTTCAGAGTTTAGAAGAAAACGGACTCATCGAAAGGCTGGAACACCCCGAAAGCAAAGCAAAAGTGCTATACAAACTGACCGCTAAATCAATAGATTTGTTGCCAATAATTGTAGAAATACACTTTTGGGCAGAAAAGTATTTCGACCTTACAGCGGAGATAAAAACAATGATGAAAAACGCAAAAAAAGACAAAAACGAGTTTGTGAAAATTATGATGAAGCAGTTAAAGAAACAACTTCAAAAAGAAAAATGAAATCCACCAAGGCAATGTTTCCGAATGTGCAAAAGAGCATCATTGAGATAATTAGAATTGCCGTCTGATTCTCTCGTCTGAGCCGCAAGTGCTAAAACCGTAGCCGACGGCAATTCATAAAAGGCATTTCACACAATGACGTGCATTGCGTTGGCTCAAAGCGGACAAAAGATTCTATCGGCGAAAGGTAAGGCAAAATTGGTGGTAAATAATGAAAATGTTGAGCTTTCGCCATCCGTGACCAAAATTTTGGCGAAAACATTTTCCTACATTGCCCAAGGTAAAATCGTTGTCATCACGCCCGAACCGACTGAATTTTCTATGCAACAAGCCGCCGAGCTTTTGAAAGTTTCGCGTCCGTTTTTGGTTAAACTGTTGGAAACAGGCGAGAATCCATTCCGCAAAGTCGGCAAACATCGCCGCGTCAGGTTTGAAGATTTGTTTTCGTATAAACAACGGATTGACGAAAAACGCTTGAAGGTTTTGGCGAAACTTGCCGAGCAGACCCAAAAACTTGATTTAGAGTATTAGACCTTATTGGAAACAAAAACGATGAATCGGAAGGTTTTGCTTGAGCTGACGGAAATCGAATCAGAACACACAAAGGGCTTTAGCCAAATACAAAAATTTATCAATCATCCTTAATGCAATTTTTAGACTGATCATTAATGCATTTAAATCGAATTTTTTCAATCTTATTCCTTTACGTCCGAATTTCCGCCAATTTTTGCAAGCCGTCCGAATGAATTTCAAGCGGAATCGTCAGCGCATTATAAAACTGCTCGAACGCATTGAGCGCAAGAATTTCGATAATTTCGGTTTCATTGAAAAATTTGCGTAGCGCGGCAAATGATTCATCGGAAACTCGTTTTTGCTCATTATATTCATTCAAAGCCGCTAAAACCGCACGTTCTTTTTCGCTGAAGGCAGACATTTTTTCAGCGTTTTTTTCAATCAGCGCGACGAATTTTTCTGTGCCGATTTTGTCTTTAACGGCGTGTGCCAAAGCAATATCTTGGCAAAACGAACAGCCATTGTTTGTGGCGGCGACAACTTTGATAAAAAGCCGTAATTCTGGCGAAAGCGAATTTTGTTTCGCTTCAAATTTCGCAATTTTCATCGCAAAAGAAAGTAATTCCGGCTTTCGCGCGTAAATTACTTTCAGCGGCGACATAACTTTGCCGTATTGCCTTTTCGTGAACCAATAAGCAATTTTCAGAAAAAGACTTTTCGGATTTTCGATGGCTTCAAATCTCATAAAATCAATATAAGACCGAAGGAAACCGAGTGCCGTTCGGTTCGTGGTATTCGCCCATCGCCATTAAGGTCATCGGTTTAGTCATCCGCAAGCCGGATTGCAACGCCTAACGATGAAAACTTGCTTGGCGCGTCGGCAATAAAAACGCCACAGATTGGTTGAGTTGGGCGGATGCGCCAATCAGCAAATCGCGCAAATCGCTTTCGTTTTCGGCAACGCCGTGATTCAGATGCCACATTGAAACCGTCGAAGCGTAAGCTGTGATTTTCCCGTCTCGAACTGCGACAAAAGGTTTAAATCCTTGCAAACAAAGACTTAACTCACCTGTTCTGGTAAATCCGTGAACTCTATTGTGGAGTTCGGTGGCTTCCATTAAATCTTCGCTTGTCAAAGGTCGCACCGTAACATCTTTTGAAACCTCGCCCGTCGGCGTTCCTGTCATCAAGGCAACCGGCTCTTTGACATCAAAGCCGAGCGAAGCATAAAGCGACATTGATTTCGTATTAAAAGCGTCTTGCAAAAGACGAATCCCGGCGGCATTTTTCCCGCGTTCAATGACGGCTTCCATCAATTTTCGCCCCACGCCGCGCGATTGCAAATGCGGATTAACGGTAATCGGTCCGACACCGCGAATTTCATCGTATTCGGTCAAAAAATTCGAGCCGACAAATTCGCCGTTTTCCTCTGCCGCGACACCGTAAATTTCGGGATGACCAATCCACATTTCGGCAAATCCCTGACCTGCTTCAACCGCCGGAAAATCAAGCGGAAAATTATGCTGTTCGGAAATTTCTTTGAATGCTTCATAGATAAATTTTCCGGCAATTTCTGCGTCTGTTTGTTTAATTTCACGAATAATTACACTCATTTTTTTAACTCCAAGTATAAACTAAATTTAATCTTCACGGAGCGAGCCATCTGAAAATTTTCAGCCAAGTTTCTGTTTCTCCGATAAACACTCGCAAAGGTAGCGACACGAGAAAAATTAAAGTTCCAAAGGCAAAAACTTTGTTCAGTTTCTGATGCTTCCAAGTATGCCAACCAAGCGCAATGACGGCAAGCAAAGCCGGAAATCCAAAGGCTTGATACATAAAGTTTTCAAAACCCAACGGAATCCGCGAAACGGGCGAACCGAGAAAATTAAAGACTGTCAAGAGCATCAAACTTTTATGCTCCGCCGGACTTTTGCGGTAGTAAATTGCTCCACCGAAAAAGAGCGCAAAGAGCACCATATCGAACAGCGGAATCAAGAAAAATTTATGCGGCTCAAGTCCCGGCGGGGCTGTGTTCCGAACAATTTGCGAGTCGTAAGTGGTTGCCAAACCAATCACCAAAACAAAGATTGTCAACGCAATTCCAATTATTCCCATTGTGATATGGAGTTTGACATTTTTTGAACGAATCAAGACAACTTGCATCGTAAAATAAAGCACCCACAACATCATCGAAACGCCGTGCAGATGCACGAGCAGATTCGGAATCGGCGGATTTTCAAAAAACAGCCGAAAAATATAGGATTTGAAAAAACCAAGTAGCACAATCAACGGAAAACCGATTCCCGCCACTAAAAATAAACTCCGGTCAGAAGGACGTTGTAATAAATTTTGATTGATTGCCATATAAAAAATTACCTCCGATTTGTAACGCGGAGTTTAGCGGGAAAATGTATCAAAAAAATATCCGCCAAAGTTAATTGACGGATGGATTGTTTAGATAAATTATCTTGTAAGTGATTAGGTGGTTATGTGATTAAGTGATTAAGTGAAAGAAGTTGTTTCTAATTTCAAGCAAATGATTATTTTTGTAACATTTAGTAAATATTGGGAATCATATACTTGACAAACCCAAGTTAAAGTATTGCAATTATTCATAGATAGAGGTTTTCTACTATAAAAGACGAACAAATTAACTTAGCCACTTTAGCACCGTATTTTGCAGATGCCGACCTTGCCTGTGAATTGCTTGAAGCGAAGCGTTGGAAAGACGGCGTTTGCTGTCCGCATTGTAACGCAAAACGCGCTTACAAACTAGAAGCAAAGGCGGATTCAAAAAAAGGCGGACGTAAAGGGCTTTGGAAATGCGCCGAATGTCGCAAACAATTTACGGTTACAGTCGGAACGATTTTTGAAGATTCGCGCATACCGCTAAACAAATGGCTTTTGGCTATTCATCTTATTTGCTCATCGAAAAAAGGCTTTTCGGCGCATCAATTACATCGTTCGTTAGGCATCACATACAAAAGCGCGTGGTTTATGGCGCATCGAATCCGTTACGCAATGAGGCAAGAACCTTTATTCTCGAAATTAAGCGGAACGGTTGAAGTTGACGAAACTTATGTCGGCGGAAAAGCTAAGAATATGCACAAATCCGAAAGAGAAAAACGCATTCAAGGGCGCGTTTGTGTAGATAAAACTCCAGTCGTTACATTGGTTGAAAGAAGCGGGCGCGTAAAATCGCAATATAAGGAAAGCGTAACAGGCGAAAACTAGAAAGTCTTGATATAATATTGTTATGAATGGAGGTTTTATGTTCAAATTTGGTGATATTGTGTTAGTTAAAGCCTTTCCTATCAGACATTAGAAAGGCGCGTCGTTGCCGTTGAAAACAATCAAACGGTGTTACTTTGTAATGAAGCGGAATTTCAATCTGCGGTTAAGGCGCATCGGCAACCAACCGCAATATAACGATGTGTTAGAGTGTAAAAATGAATCCAAACACGAAACTCAATAGACCGTATAAAGACGGTGAAACAAAAGAAACTGGAATAAATTTCGGCAACTTAGAGCTTGATGAAGTCTTAGAAGATTTACTTCAAATCAAACCTACAAAAAATGGCGAACTAAAAAAAGACGCGCCAAAGAAAAAGAGCAAGCCGAAAACTAAAAAGTAATCGGCTTGCGGAAGATGTGCGACGGCGCAAAAGTAGAAGTTTATTTATTTGGGTTTGTTAAAGGTATAGTTCCCCAAATTATTGTGCGTTTTGCAAGAAAAAGAAATCGAGCGCATCGGCGGAAAAACTCCGATTAAGGTCAATATCCGCGTCATCGCCGCGACCAACCGCAACCTGCAAAAAGAAGTCAGCGAAGGACGTTTCCGCACCGATTTATTTTTCAGGTTCAATGTTTTTCCCATCAATTTGCCGCCATTAAGAGAGTGCAAAGAAGATATTCCGATGCTTGCCTTGCATTTTATTTTGCGTTACGCAAAAAAGATAGGTAAGAAAATAACTAACATTTCGCAGAAAGCCTTACAAGATTTGATGTCTTATAATTGGGCGGGAAACGTCCGCGAACTCGAACAACTGATTGAAAGAAGCATCCTTCTGACTTCAAACGAAACCATTAAAAAAATTCATCTGCCAAGTCTTGAACCCGGGGAAAGCGATACCGATACCGAAGATTTTTTGATTAAATCATTAGACGAAAACGAGCGCGAATACATCCTCAAAGTCCTCAAAAACTGTCGCGGCAAGGTCTCCGGCACAAACGGCGCGGCGCACTTGCTCGGCGTTCCGACTTCGACTCTGAATTCAAAAATGAAAAGACTCGGAATCCGCAGAGAACATATATTTTCAAAGCATATTTATTGCACTGAGCCATAAGAAAACGCAAGCCAAAGCCTGCGTTTTCTTTGTAAAATTGTTTTCCGAAATTATTTACTAACTGCCGTAAAAATTGCTTCCGCCGCTTGTTCGGCGAGAGGAGAAATGATGTCTTCACCCGCAGATTTTGCTTTTTGCTTGAACTGTTTTGTCAAAGTGACCGTTACACCATTTTGCAGTTTGATGTTGAGCGTAACTTCGTCTTTTTCTTTGATGTTAGCCGTCGCATTTGAAATTGATTGCGTAGCAACTTGTCCGGCGACATTGCCGACTTGACTGCCGGTTTGCCCGATTCCGGTTTGGCTGACAACGCTGCCGAGAACTTTGCCGAAACCACCGAAACCGCCGCCTTTTTTGTGCGAAACCGTTGCGAATAAAACGTAATCGCATTGTTTTTCCTTGGCTTCGGTTTCAATCGCCGACGGCAATTTTGCTTCTAAATTGACGATTTCAACCTTTGTGCCTTTCAGATAAGCGGGCAGAGAATTTTGAATTGCCGCCGCCAAATCCGCCGCATTCACGCCTTCGCCGACTGCGCCGGTTTTTACGCCTGCCATTCCGATACGAATTACACCGTCTTTTTTCGCTTCAACCGTATTTGTTGAATTATTGGTTGAATTGATCTTTGAAATCGTCGAATTCATACTCGAATTATTTTGTGAATTTTGTGAACCCGCCGTAGTCGTGCTTGTCGTTGAAGCATACATTTCGGTTTGATTTTTCGCTTCGCGCCAACCGTTCGGGATTTCAAAAAGCGAAGCATCCAAAGTTGCGGTTGCAAGTTCGATAACTTCATTGGTCATCGTGAAAGTTTCCTTGCCGTTGGCATCAAACATTGTCATTTTTTCGATAACGGGATAACCGCGCCTTCCTGCGCCGATTTGTTTGGTTTCAAATTTATCACGGCAACCGCCGCCATTTTTTACTGCGCCGTAATTGGCGAAATTATAATCACAATCGAGCGCGAAAGCCGCATCAATATACCAGCCGTCCGTAACCATTTTCGTTTTTGGCTGAAAACTGCAAGCATCGGGCGACGATTCGGTTTCGGTTGTGATGATCAAATGACGAGCCGTGTAACCGAACATTTTGCGCGTTTCGCCTGTGTCTTTAATCGTAACGGTCATTGTAACCGTGCCGCCTTTTTTGATAGTTGTCGTGTTGCCGTTTGTTGAAATAGAAGAATTTGTCGTGTCAAAATCCCACGAATCCAAAATATACATCTGCGTCTGCGGATTAAGTTGAACACTGCGTTTCAAATCGCATTGCGTCAGCGTAACCATTTGCATTCCGCCCATATTTTGCTCGCTGCGCTGGCGTTTGCCTTTGATATAGGTCGTGTTTTCAGTTGTTTGACCACTTATTGTCTGACGCGATTTAACCTTGACATCAGCAAAAGCATTTGTCGAAAAGACCAAACAAGTTAATAAAATTGCGAACCGGATAATATAATTGCTCTTCATAATTTTTCTCACTTTTATAATTATTTCGCGGCTGAATTTTGCCGTCTTGCAATGTAACGCGCAAGGTGCAAGAAAAAAGTATCAGTCGCAAAAAAATATTTTTGAAAAATTCTGGAAAGAAAACGCCAATAGAAGTTTGTATTAAGTAACGGAAGCAAAAGGTGGTCAAGCGCAATAGCAGGCAATTTGGCAGGGAAGAATTGCGTCCGTTAAATGTTCACAATCTCCGTATTAAATAGAATTATGAAGCCGTGTTTTGCGAGAACACGGCTTATTTTTTTGCAAAAATAAGAAGTAAAAAGTAAAAAGGCAAAAATTAGGAAAAGGCTTTTTAATGGTTTCGTGTTTTTTCGTGTCTGTTCGGGGTTAAATCTTTTGTGCTAAATTATTGATTATGCAAAAAATCCTTTCAGCCGAAGAAATGCGCGAAGTTGACCGTCAAACGACGGAAAAATACGGCATTCCTTCAATAATTTTAATGGAAAATGCCGCCCACGCTGCAGCCAATGTCATCAAAGAAAAACTCGGCGGTTCAGTTGCGGGAAAATCATTTTTAATTATCTGCGGCAAAGGCAACAACGGCGGCGACGGCGCGGCTCTGGCACGAATTTTATGGACGCAAGGCGCGATTACTCACGTTTATTTATTCGGGAAAATAGAAGAAACGAAAGGCGATGCGCGAATAAATTTTGACATCATCAAAAAAATCACGGATTCCGCATTGCCAAATAACATTGGATTTAGTTTACGTTTCGATGAAGATAGCAAGGCAGACTATTTACATCACACCGGAATTGTGGAGGATTTTGTAATTGATGCTTTATTTGGAACAGGGCTGACGCGCAAACTTGAGGGAGAAATTAAAGAATTAACTGCACATCTATCAAAATGGAAAGAAGCATTGGTTTGCTCGAAAATAATTTCGATTGATGTTCCATCAGGCTTAAATGCCGATTTATCCGAACAAATCGGCGAAAATATTCAAGCGGATTTGACCATAACTTTCACCTCGCCGAAACTTGCGAATGTTTTTCCGCCTGCGTCGAATTTTAACGGTGAATTGGTTGTGGCAAATATCGGAAGTCCGCAGGAATTAATTGATAATTCGCCGTCGAAAACATTTTTAGCCGAAAAAGAAGACGCGCAAATTTGGCTTGAAAAGACTCGCGTTGAAAAAGATTCATACAAAAAAACTCGTGGAGCTTGTTTGATTGTTGCAGGTTCGGACGATTTTTCGGGCGCGGCGATTTTGGCGGCAAACGCTTGTTTTGCGGCGGGCGCGGGAATGGTTTCGGTTGCTGTGCCGCAAAATATAAAATCAATTGTTGCGGCAAAAACTTCGGACGAAATTATTGTCAAAACGCTTGAAAATACGAATGTCGCAGACGAAAAAGTTGATATAATCGCGCTCGGTTGCGGAATGCAAATCGGCAGAAACCCGCACGTTAGTAAGGGTGAAAAACACTCAATAACACCCTTACTAACGTGCGGGTTTCTGCAAGAAATTATCGAAAATCGCCACGCGCCGATGGTTTTGGATGCCGAAGCCTTGAATGCTCTTGCAGAATTTGATTTGCAAGGTTCGGATGAATTTCCGTTAATTTTAACGCCGCACATTGGCGAATTCAAAAAACTTTTGGGCAGAGAAATCGGCGAAAATAAAATCGAAGAAGTTCGCAATTTTGCCGAAAAACACAACGTAATTTTAGTCTTAAAAGGCGAACGCTCGTTAATCGCCGCGCCGAATGGAACAGTTGTTATCAACCCGACGGGCAACGCCGGAATTTCACGCGCCGGTTCGGGCGATACTTTGACCGGAATTGTCGCGGCATTTTTGGCGCAAACCTTCGCCCGCAATGAGCCAAATCTTGAAAACGCTTTTGAAACAGTCGTCGCCGCGCTTTACCTCGCAGGTTTAGCGGGCGACATCGCGGCGGAAAAATTTAGTGAAAGATTGATGACAGCAAGCGATGTTCGCCATTGTTTGCAAATTGCGATTGAAAAAATATAATTCTTATTGTCAGGGCGAAAGCCTTGACGTTCTTTGAAAATCAAGAAAAGGAGGTGCAAAGCAATGGAACAAATTCTGTTGTTAGTCTTCAAGACTTTTCTTTTTGTTGCCGAAATAGCTTTTGAGCTATGGCAGCGGCAAAAGAAAAAGGCGATTGATGCTGAAATCATCAACCGCCTCGAAGCTCTTGAAAATCAAGTTAAGAAGTTAAATTCTTAGCTTACTCTGTGAGAAGACTGCAATCTTCTCACTCTTGATTTTCTCAAACAATCTCTAAAAAAGCAATCAAAAAATGACTCGGAACTTTACTTGCCAAACGCCTCAAGACACTTTCGATTTAGGTGAAAAAATCGGCGAAACGCTCACGGGCGGTGAGATGATTTTGCTGTCGGGCGGACTTGGCGCGGGAAAAACTTTATTCACGAAAGGCATTTTATATGCGCTCGATTTTGAGACGGACGAAGTAACTTCGCCTTCTTTTACATTAGTTAATTTATACAAAACCGACAAATTTGATGTTTTTCATATTGATTTATGGCGCATTGACGAAAACGCAGACGCAGGTGCGGCAGTCGGTCTGGACGAAATTATCGAAGACGAAATCGCCGTTACGATTATCGAATGGTCAGAAAGATTAAAAAACTTTTCGTTTCCCGAAAGCGTTCTTCAAATCACGATTGAAGGCGACGGCGATGATGCGCGAAAAATTATCGTTTCGGAACAAAATTCGTCTTCCGGTGTCTAACGGAGTTATGAAAAAGATTTACGGATTTTTATTTTTGTTGTTGCTGTGCGGTTGTGCGCCGCCGAATACGGAGAAGATCGAAACACCGCAAAATCAGCCGACACCAAAAGTTGCCGATGAACGCGCCCCAAAACTTAACATTATCAAAGATTCAGTCGTGCCGTTTTTCAAACCGATGCGCGTTCAAGACGGCGATTGGCTCGAATCTTTTAGTGAAAACGGGCAGACTTTTGAAGAATATCTTAAGAGTAATCCGACTCTGCCAACTGCCGAACGGCAAACGATTTACATTCAGCCGCTCGGAGATTTTACCGAAAAACAGCGCGAGATTTTGCAAATCACCGCCGAATATATGAAGATTTTTTATAATCTGCCCGTCAGACTCGAACCGGAACAAAAACTCGAAAACGTGCCGAAAGAAATGCAGAGAAAAAATCCTTCGGAAGGACACAGACAAATAAAATCGGGTTGGTTTTTAGATGATTTACTGCCGAAACTTCTCCCGCAAGATGCCGCCGCGTTTATTTGTTTTACGAATTTCGACCTTTTTCCCGATGAAAATTGGAATTACGTTTTCGGACAGGCAAATTTAAAATCTCGTGTTGGCGTTTGGTCTCTGTGGCGTTTCGGCAATCCCGAAAATGAATATAAACCTTTTCTTTCGCGCACGTTGAAAGTCGCAATGCACGAAACCGGACATATGTTTTCGATTCAACATTGCACGAAATATGAATGTCTGATGTCCGGCTCGAATCATCTGGGCGAAACCGACCGTCGCCCGTTGGACGTTTGCCCCGAATGTATGGCGAAAATTGCTTGGGCGATGCGCTATGAACCGCAGGAACGCTATCAAAATTTGGCGAAATTTTGGGAAAAGCAAGGTTGGTTGACGGAACAGAAAGTTTTTGAAGAAAAGAAACGCGCCGTTAAAAAAATATCCGAAATTGATTTGCAAAGCAAATAGTTTTCACCGCATAGTTTTTGAATTGTATGAAGCAAAAACTAAAATCAAATTGGCTTCAATATTTTGCGGCGGTAATGGGGAGATGATTTTTTCTTTAGTTTTATTAAACCCGTTTTTAACCGAAAAAATCAACGCTCAGCTGGCTTGCCTGCTTCGTT
>CALMEH010000572.1 GCA_937863115.1 uncultured Acidobacteriota bacterium | reverse complement strand
GTAAAATTAGTGCCTTGGAAATTATGAGCCGCTTCGGTAAATCCACGCTGATAAAGTTCATCGTGATAGCGGTTCATAATATAGAACATAAAGATAACCGCGCCACGTTGGGCTTGCGGAGTCAACGGATCATCGCCCGGTGCTGGATTTCCCGGTGGCGGATTCCACGTCGAAGTAAAGACGCGGCAACCTGCGCCCGGACAAGCCGTGTCGCCCACTTGTGCCGCGTCAACGCCGTTTATGCCATCGCGGTCAATACCGGCTTCGTTAGCATTACCGTCAGTAATATTTGCGCCGTCGGTTATCCAACCGTTGTTGTTAAACGAAAGCGGTCCTTCGTTACCGACTAAGGAAACACTGCTTCGTGCAATTAAAGGACCTTGCGTATTGTCTGCCGGATTGCTTGTAGCTCCGCCGTATGGCGAGAGTGATGCCGGTGCATCGGCGAAATCATTGTAAGATGCAATATTTCTATAAACTTGATAAGTTGCCGATTCCGTTTGGTCGTCAGAAATATTTTTGTGCCACAGAACGATTCCGGTTTGTGCGTCAACAATAACGTAGTAAGCATTAACCGGTCGCCAAATCAGAACTCTCCACGACGGAACGGCTACGCCGGGTTCGGTCGGGAAATACATTTTTTCAGCGGTTGTTGCCCAATCGCCGCTACCGAAAACAACTCTCAAATCGGTTGATTCAGCTTCGTTGCGCGATTTGTCGGCGGGTGTCAATTCGTGATTGATGTGTGCCGCCGCTTTTGTAACCGCGTCTGCGGGATTGCGGAAATCGGTTGAAAGGGCTTCGTAATCGAGTCCCGGAGCAAGGTTGTTGATAACGCGGATAATTTCGTTATTGCGCGTAAAACCAGCCTTGACTTCGCCGCGGAAAACGGGGATGCCTTTAATCAACTGCTCAAGGTGAACATACGACAAATTACCATCGGGATTGGTATAATCAGCGACGTTTTTCAATCCGTCAACTTGCTGATTATCCAAACCGACTAATAAATTATGTTCTTTAACAAAGTTGCGGAGAATGTCCGCACGTTTTGCGCTCGACGGTTGTGTCAGCCATTGAACTCTATTGGCATAAACATCCGGCGTAATAAGTTCGGGAATGCGAATGTCGAGGTTATAATCAACCTTCGCCGTCGGAAGTTGTGATCTCAGATATTCTTCACCGCGAACGAATTTTTCGCGTTGGTCGGCAACGTCAACTGCGTTTCTGCCAACACGCGAGCGAAAATCGGCTAAAGCGTCAATCTGTGTTTTATCCTCACGGATGTCATACATTTTGACAATTCCTTCATCTTGACTGGTAGTTCTTTGCACAAGCCCTTTTTTGGCGTTGCTTTTACTTCCAGCCTGCGAAATGAATTGCGCCGGGACAAATATTAATGCCGCGACCAATCCTAAAAACAATAGACTAAACAAAAGACTGCGTCTGTCTTTTGTTGAAAAACTTTTTTGCATTAGTAGCCCTCCTCAAAGCTAAAACGGGAAAATTTACTACATTATTAGTAGCGAAAAGAATTTAACACCTTAAAATATAAGGACAATATAAGGACAAATATCAAACATTTTAAATCGTCCGCAATGGAAAAACTTATCCAACAGCCGATAAATTTACCAGGAGTTTGGTATTATAAAAAGCGAAATCCGAACTGATTTGAAACGTCATTAGAAACTAATTATAAAAGTAATGGACACTCATTTTTAACAGAAAATTTACTCATTCGTCAATGCAAATTGAAAGGATTTTGGATAAAAGAGGAAAAAAAATAAAAAAGTGGAAGAAATTTTCGGAAAAGGCGGACTCATCGCCAAACATCATAAAGACTACGAACACCGTGCCGGGCAAATAAAAATGGCGGAAGCCGTATTAAATGCTTTTGAAGAAAAGAAACATCTTATCGTCGAAGCCGGAACAGGAACGGGCAAAACTTTGGCTTATCTTGTGCCGGCAATCGCCGCGTCTTTGGCAACAAATAAGCGCGTTATTATCTCTACGGGAACAAAAAACTTGCAAGAACAACTAATGGAAAAAGATATTCCGTTTCTGCAAAAAGTTATGCCGAAGAAATTTTCCGCCGCGTATATGAAAGGGCGTTCAAATTACGCTTGTCTTTACAAAATTAAAAAGGCGGAAAATCAACCTATCTTAGAAGGTTTGGACGAAATGGATTACTTCGATGAAGTTCGCCAATGGTCGCGTGAAACCGAAACAGGCGACCGCGCAGAACTGACAAATCTGCCCGAAAACATTTCATTTTGGACGCGCATCAACGCCAAAAGCGAATCTTGCATCGGACAGCAATGCCCCGATTTTGAAGCGTGTTTTATTACCAAAATGCGCCAAAAGGCGGAAGATGCCGACATTGTAATCGTCAATCATCATCTGTTTTTTGCAGATTTAAACGTGCGCGGCAATCAATACGGCAAAGTTTTGCCCGATTACGGTGCGGTAATTTTTGACGAAGCGCACTTAATCGAAGACATTGCCGCCGATTATTTCGGCTTTCAGGTTTCGAGTTTTCAGATTGATGAACTCGTCCGCGATGCCGACAGTCTGCCGATTACGGACGCGATGGCGACCAGAGATTTAACCAAACTCGGCGCAAAAATCATCGGACTCGCCGACCAATTTTGGATTCGATTCACCCAAGCCCGCGAAAAAGACGGACGATTTCCGCTCGTGCCGAACGCTTTTGCACAAAAAATGACCAACGGCGAAATTCAAGCCACGCCGCTCGGCGAAGCGTATTTTGCTTTGGATAACGCGCTCGAAAGATTGGCAACCGCCGTTGACGTTTTCGCCGAACAACTGCCCGAAGCCGAAAGCCTTCTGAAACGTGCGCGGCAAACTCGTTTTGATTTGGATTTCGTCTGTTCGCAAGCCGAAAAAAATTATGTCTATTGGCTCGAAAAACGCGGGCGCGGAATGTTTCTACGCGCTTCGCCGATTGATGTTTCCACGCTTTTGCAGGAAAAACTTTTCGAGAAAACCGAAACCGTCGTTCTCACGAGCGCGACGCTTTCGACCAACGGAAAATTTAATTTCATCAAAGACCGCTTAGGTTTGGAAGACAAAAAAACCGTGACATTGCTCGCGCCTTCGTCATTTGATTACGAAAAGCAGTCAATAATTTACATCCCGAAAGCGATGCCCGACCCGCGTGCGCCCGAATATACACAACACGCGGCAAACGAAATTATCAAACTTCTGCACATCACACACGGACGCGCATTCGTGCTTTCGACCAGCAATTTCGGGATGAACGCGCTTTACGAATTAGTTTCGATGCGCGTAAATTTTCCGTGTCTTGTGCAAGGTTCAATGTCAAAACACGGACTTTTGGAAAGATTCCGCAAAACTCCAAACGCCGTTCTTTTCGCCACTTCATCGTTTTGGCAAGGCGTTGACGTGCGCGGCGAACAACTTTCCTGCGTCATCATTGATAAATTACCGTTCGCCGTTCCGTCCGATCCGATCGTCGCCGCAAGAACCAGATTCATAGACGAAAACGGCGGCAAATCATTCTTCGATTACTCTGTTCCACAAGCCGTAATCACCCTAAAACAAGGCATCGGCAGACTAATCCGCAGCAAAACCGACAAAGGCGTTATCGCCCTTTTAGACACAAGATTACGCACAAAATCCTACGGCAGAGATTTCCTAAACTCTTTACCACGCATCAAAATTACGGCAGAATTAAAAGACGTGGCAGATATTTTTATTAATCAGTAAGTTAAAATTATGAGTCTTAAACAAAAGTTAGATAGACGATCTAACCAACTTCGGTCAGCTAGTTTTAATAGCTTTGGACAGTTTATTCAAGATTTCTGGATATTTTTTGATAATGAACCAATTCTGTCTGAAATTGGAAAGAATTTACAAGCTAAATTTCCATACATCTCGACGTGGGTAAGAGTTTTTTTTGAGGCTAGACAAGAAATAAAATCTGATTCAGAAGAAAAAACTGTTGCGGTTGCTTATGAAATTTTACGCAAGGTTGCAAGTTATGCTTCCACAAATGAATTAAGACCAGCACTAATGGCTAGTATTTATCCTACTGAATTTAGTATTAATGATTATCGTAACCAACCTGAAATAGATAAAAACTATCTTGATACCTTCAAAGAGAGATACTTGGAAACTTTTTGTTTGTATATTGAGGAACAACTTGAGGAGAATGAAATGGCAACTAAAACAGAAAGCGATTTGAAAGACCAAAGCAATTCAACTGTAATTCAAAATTATGGGCAAATTGGTTCAGTCCAAACTGGGAATCATAATCTCGCCAATATAAATCAAAACATTGGACAAAACTTTTCGGAGATTTTAGAACTCTTAGCAAATCTGAAAAGAGAATTTCAATCATTGCCGGACGGAGACAGAGAAGAAGCTATTGATATAGTTGATGATTTTGAGAAAGAGATTGTTAAAAACACTCCAAATAAAAGTAAAATCAGAGGCTTTCTTTCTGCTACAAAAGAGTTTGCTGTAAAAACAGGAACGGAATTAGCCGCTTCAACACTTGCAAAATTGCTTGAAAGCCAAATGGGAATTAAAGGTTAGCAAGAAAATGTCAATCGCAATAATAAACGAAATTATTGAAAAATCTGCCGAATTAACAAGTGAAGAACGGCGCGAATTGATTCGGCTTTTGCACGACCAAGAACTTGAAAAACAAGCAGAGGAAAGAGCCAAAAGACCGAAACCAAAGGTTAATAGTAATTACGTTCCCAGTCCGAATGTAATTTGGCTTAAGGAAAATGCTCAAAAATATAGTGGCTTGTATGTTGCGCTTTATGAAGGAGAACTCATTGCAACGGGCAGAACAATTAAAGAAGCAAATTTAGCCGCTAAAGCAAAAGGTTTTCCGAAAACTTTATTGCATAAGATTATGCGAGAAGATGAAGAGGCTTGGGGCGGTTGGTGAAATGAAATACGAGTTTTCGTTTGATAACCTTATTATTCGCGTTATGGGATTCTATGTTTTTGTCGCTGAAAGCGACGAACATTATAGCCTAGCGAGAATCGCTAGGTCAGATTTGATAAGATTTCCGTCGCTGAAGGCGACGAACAAAATCGTTTATGTTGCTGTTGCTCACTTTCAGCGAGCGGACAATTTAACGCAAAATACCTAGCGATTCTCGCTAGGCTATAATGTCGGTCGCTTTCAGCGACAAGAGCCGAAAACTGCATAAATTACGGCAGAATTAGAAGATGGAAGAACAGATTTCAGAGATTGTTTCGCCGCCGCCGCAGGATGAACTTAATAGATTGTGGCAGCACGGGCTTCACGAAGAGCGGCTTTTTCACGACCGTTTGAATTATTTTTCCGTTGTCGAAATCGGGTTACTTTCGGCGTTTGCGATTCTTTATAACAAAGACCGTCCGCTCGGTTTGCTTGCGCCGTTGACCGTTGCGGCTTTGGTTTTTACGGTTTTTTGGTTTCTGCTTCAGTATAAACATTTACGTTATTCTTTATTTTTACATTCGAGATTGTATGAAACTATCCCTGAATATCGCCAAACTATTGACGGTTACTTCGGACAAGAAGCGGAAAATAAACAGCTAAACGCCTTTTCATTCTCGAAACCTCTGTCGCTTGCCGCTCCGGTGCTTTTTGGTTTGACGTGGATTGCGATTTTAGTTTGGATCATCGTGGTTCCGTAACTAAATAAGAATTGATGAAACCACGAAATAACACAAAATCACACGAAAGATTTATGAGAATTTCGTGTGATTTTGTGTTATTTCGTGGTTTGTTTTTATGTTTCAAGCATTTGTTAGAAAAATCTATTGACTAAGTTTTACAAACAATTAAACAAATTTCACGCACAATGTAATAAGTTTCACATTCAATTTCATACGTTTTATTTACAATGTCATAAAAGTTTTCTTCACTTGAAGAAGTTTCATCTCCAATTTCAACAGATTTTTATTCAATGAAATATTTTTCTTTCACAATTTCATACATTTCTTACACAATTGAACAAATTTCACACGCAATTACACAAATTTCATTTACAATGTAAGATGAGAGTTTTTTTGAACGAAATTTTTTATGAATATTTTGAGGTGAAATATGTTAATTTTCAAACCGCAGAGAGCTATGTTTATGCGCGGGATAGACAAGATGTTTAATTTTTTGCACAAGAACGGTTTTATTCGTTCGACGGCGACATATCTTTTAAACGGCACGGCTTCGCATATAAAAATCGAGCATATCGGCAAATTATGTGTGCTTTTGAACTGCACGCCGAACGATCTGTTTGAGTGGAAACACGACGCGCAAAATGTTTTACACGAAAATCACGCGCTAAATTCGATCGTGAAAGACGATTTGAAGTCTGTGAGTCTGAAAGATTTGATGAAAGATATTCCCATCGAGAAATTGTCCGAACTCGAAGGCTTGCTCAAAGGTTTGAAGGACGGTTAGAATTTTATAAAGCTATGGCATCTTTTTACGAAGTAATGATCGAACGCAATTTCTCTTCGGCGCATCAGTTGCGCGGTTATAAAGGGAAGTGTGAGAACCTGCACGGACATAATTATAAAATCGAGATTTTTGCAAAGGGCGCGGAACTCAATAATATCGGTTTGCTGATTGATTTCGGTGATTTGAAAAGTGCGGCAGACGAAATTGTAACTTATCTCGACCATCGGAATTTAAATGAATTGCCGCCGTTTGATGAAGAATTAAATCCTTCGGCGGAAAATCTCGCGGCTTATATCTGCGAATATATGAATTCGCGCATCGGCGACCAGCGCGTCAAGGTTTGGAAAGTCCGCTGTTACGAAACGCCGACGAGCGTGGCGACATTTCAGATAGATTAGGATTTGGGATTTAGGATTTAGGATTTGGGATTTAGGATTTAGGATTTAGGATTTAGGATTTAGGATTTAGGATTTAGGATTTGGTAATTATAGTTATTTTGTAAATTTAAATCCTTTTATCTCCGAATTTCGTAAATACTTAATGAATCCGCCTATTTGGTTGCCAAGACTAATTAGGCTTTTGTTCATCTGTTCAAATTCATTTTCGGAAACATAATTTCGATCCTTTGCAAAAATCATTTGCGCCCGAACTTCGCCGCAAGAGGCTTTTGCAATATATAAAAACTGGACAAATTCTTTGTTACCGTTTCTTTCATATCCTTCAGCAATATTTGAAAATATTGAAACAGCCGCACGTCTGACTTGGTCGCGTAACACATAATCTTGGCTAAACTTACCAAGAGCTGTAACGTCATAAATCTGATTCGCAAGACTTTTAGCTAATTGCCAAATCTCCAAATCCTCAAATCTTTCAATATTAGCCACAAATCAATCCTAAATCCTAAATCCTAAATCCTAAATCCCAAATCCTAAATCCCAAATCCTAAATCCTAAATCCTAAATCCTAAATCCATTTACCAGTCTAAAATAATTGCAAACATCAGCGGCGCGACGATTGATGCGTCGGATTCGACGATGAATTTCGGCGTTGTCGCTTCGAGTTTTCCCCAAGTAATTTTTTCGTTCGGAACTGCGCCGGAATAACTTCCGTAGCTGGTTGTCGAATCGGAAATCTGACAGAAATAACCCCAGACGGGAATATTTTCGCGTTGCAGGTCTTGATGCAGCATCGGCACGACGCAGATCGGGAAGTCGCCCGCGATGCCACCGCCGATTTGGAAAAATCCGATATTTGCATCAGTTGATTCGTTGGAATACCATTCGGCAAGCATCATCATATACTCAATGCCGGAGCGAACAGTGTGGACATTTTCGATGTCTTTCGTGATGCAATGTCCCGCAAACATATTGCCCATCGTCGAATCTTCCCATCCGGGAACGACCATCGGCAGATTTTTTTCCGCCGCCGCAAGCATCCACGAATTTTTCGGATCAATTTGGTAAAACTCTTCTAATTTTCCCGAAAGAAGTGCGCGATACATAAATTCGTGCGGAAAAAGTCTTTCGCCGCGTTCTTCCGCCGCCATCCATTCGTCAACCAAAACCTTTTCGAGCCGCCGCATCGCTTCCATTTCGGGAATGCAAGTGTCGGTTACGCGGTTCATATGTCGGTCGAGCAATTCTTGTTCATCTTGCGGCGTTAGATCGCGGTAATGCGGAACTCGTTCGTAAAAATCGTGCGCGACGAGATTGAATAAATCTTCTTCCAAATTCGCCCCGGTGCAGGAAATAATTTGCACTTTATCTTGCCGAATCATTTCCGCGAGAGAAAGTCCGAGTTCAGCCGTGGACATTGCGCCCGCCAGCGTAATCATCATCTTGCCGCCGTCCGCGAGATGTTTTTTGTAACCCTCGGCAGCATCAATCAAAGCCGCCGCGTTGAAATGTCTGAAGTGATGTTTTAGAAAATCGGTAATCTGTTTATTCATAATTTTTCAATAATAAATCATCAAGCGTTTCCATAAAAACCGTCGGCAGTCTTTCTTCGATGCTTTCGCGCATCATCGTTGCGGCTTCTTCGTCAATCGTTGACATTTCTTGTGCTTTTTCCCAAGTTTCTTTATCTTTCCATTGCGCGTAAGCATAAAAAGTTCCGTCTTCAGCTTTGTGCAAACGCGAGCCTAAGCCGCCGCAATTTTCGCGGATTTCAAGCGTTATTCTGCGCCAGCCTTCTTGAAATTTCTTTTCAGAATTCGGTTTTATTTTCCAATGATAGAGCGCGATAAACATAATTGGTAGGAAAAATTATCCACAGATGAAAATGATGAACTACAGATATTTTTTGATTTAATCAGCTGTGTTCATCATTTTCATCTGTGGATAATTGTAAAAAGGCAAACCGTGTGATTTGCCTTTTTTCGTAAAATTAATTTTTCGTGATTTCCGTCGGTTCGGGCGGCAGGAATCGGCGCGGATTGATTGTTTTATCATTCAAACGCAATTCGTAATGAAGATGCGGTCCGGTTGAACGTCCGGTTGAACCGATCAATCCGATAAGCTGTCCGCGTGTAACCGTATCGCCGACGGCAACTTCGACTTTGGAAAGATGTCCGTAGCGCGTTGTCAAACCGCCGCCGTGGTCAATTTCAATCAAATTTCCGTAACCGCCTTCCCAACCGGCTTTGATAATTGTGCCGCCACCGGGCGCGATAACCGAGTCACCTTTTTCACCGTCAATGTCCATTCCCGCGTGAAACTCGTAAGTTCTGCCGCCGAACGGATTGCGCCGAAAACCGAATTCGTTATTGATTTTGCCGAGATGCGCCCAAATCATCGGTAAGTTTTCACGATTAATGCTGATTTCGAGCCGTTTCAATTCTTCTTCGATGCGGTTTTCATCTTCTTCAGATTCGACCGTCAACTTGTAAGAATCATCCGGTCCGCCACTGTTTGAACCGAAGTTCGGCATCGAATTCGGACTATCATAGCTGACCAATTTCGGTGCGATGTTTTGTGATATTTGCGCTTGGGCAGGTTGCTCGGAAATTAATGTCGCTTGATTTTCGGAAAATGTTATTGATTTAGCGATTGACGAATCTTTTACAAAACCCAAAACTCCGAATGAAACAAGACCGATTATTAAAAATAGACTTGAAAACGCTGTTGTATGAATGACGTTTTTCGATATGTCAAAACGTCTGATATAAATGCCTGATTTTTTTGAATGCGATAAAAGAAAAGTATAATTCTTGTTTTTTTGCTGCATTACGCCTTTAAGCTCCTTTGTTGATTTCGCGCTGAAAGCAAACCTAAAATACACTTTCAACACACAGAATCACGCTGGTTCAGCCGCAAGCGACTAACGCGAATCCTTGAGAGCATTTTTGAATACAAAAACGCTCTTGTAATTAGTTGGTTATCCAATCATATTTAATTAACTTTGTTTTATTATATGACAGAAGTAAAAAGTTATCACAAACAGGCGCAAAACACAAACCCGAAGTTTCACGCCTGTTAAAATAGAATTAAAATTGCCTTAATTTTTAGCTTTTTGGCGGTCGCTCCAAGCGCGGAAAGCCATAATTCCGATGCCGAGAAAAACGGCAACAAAGATTAGGATAACCGCGATTTTGATTATCGCCATCAACCCGCTGATAATAGATGTCAGCAAAGCGATAAAAGCAATAATTTGCTTTAAGAACACGATAACGAGCGCAAGAATTGCCAAAAGGCTTCCGCCGATTCCGGCGGCTTTAAGAAAAACCGGCATAATTTTATAAATCCTTAAAAATAACTTTCGATTTAATCAAAGAACAATTCTGCATCAATTAAATACACAAAACCGTTCCGTTTCCATAATATCAAACTTTCTACCGATTTTTCCACGCTCTCACACGAGTTTCGGTTTCAAAATCTTTCTCATTCGCCGCATAACGCGCATCACGAAGCGCAACAGAAAAGTTCGGCGTTTCGACATTGTTTTGATAATTTACCGATGTTTGCTCAGTTTCCTTCGATTTGAAAATGTAATCACGAAGCAGATAAACACCGAAAATTATCAACGCAACGGGCAAAACGCCTTCCATAATTTTTCTTAGCGGAAGGAAAAAAGCCGCGCCTAAAACGAGCAAAACAACGCCCCAAAGTTTCGGATTGCTCGAAAATCTTTGAACGATAAAATCTTCCGCCGCTTCGGGTGTAACGCCTGTGCGAATCAATTTCGCCGTTTTCCAAGCATCAACTGCTGTGTAAAGCCACATTCCCAAAAATCCGAAAACAAACAACGGCATTTTGCTAAAAATCGCCATTTGAATCAGTCCGACGAAAACCGCGAAATGAATCAAGGCTTTGGTCGTTTGACCGTTGTAAGCCGCGCCGAGTCCCGGACAAATCAGCGATAAAACCGTTGCAATTACGGGCGAAGTATTGGTTTTTACAACCGTTGAATAATTCGTTCTGGTTTGATTTCTGAGAAGTTCAACACCCGAAACGATGCAATCCTGACAGTATGGAAAACCTTTGACGCGGTGATCGCACGACGGACACAGCGGCTTGCCGCATCCGTTGCAATTAACCGTCGCTACATTCTGTCCGTGATATGCACAATTCATTTATTATTTACCTTCGTCTTTAACGTATTTACCGTCTATCGGTTGTTGATTCGTTTTTTTTTCCGCGGGAATTTCTTCCGAACC
>CALMEH010000571.1 GCA_937863115.1 uncultured Acidobacteriota bacterium | reverse complement strand
CCCGTGCGCCCTTCGCGTTCGTTACGCGAACCAACATCATAATAAACCGCAACCGCCACAACCGGAATGGAATTGTCCTGATTTAACACCACTCGCAAACCGTTTGTGAGGCTGTATTCTTCAATTTGCAAACGCGAAAGTTTGAATGTTCCCGACATAATTTTATGAAAACATTTTGAAGTGGAAAAAGCAATTCTGAAGCTGGAAGTCAGCATTTAGAAGTCAGAATTCAGAAGTTTGCCGTCAGCTATCTCCTGATTGAGAAATTTACTTTTATTGGAACCGACGGTAATTGGTTTGCGAAAAAAATTCGGCATTAAATGTCCGATACGCTTTATCTGACTTCTGATTTCTGATTTCTGAATTCTGACTTTTAGCTTTTGCCTTCTCAAATATCAGGCACCCAGAACGGTTTGCCGCCGTTCATTTGTTTTTTAAGTCCGAGACTTGGCAATTCGCTTTCTTTTACGCCGAGAAACGTAAAATGCGGTTCGTCTGAAACGACAGTTTGAAACCAGCCGTGTTTGGCGAGAATTTCGCGCACTTTGGCGTTGCCAAATTCTTTGCAATCAAAAGCCAACATTGCCAAATGTTGCGAAGTTCCCGGAGGTGCGCCGGAAAACATAATTGATTTATCCAAACTTGTCGCAAAATAAATTCCTTTTTCTTCGAGTTTGAGAATCTCCGTAATTTGGTCATAAATCGAAAGTGATTTGATGCGCGTGGCTTCCGACTGCGAAACTTTCCCTTTTTTAACCCAATGTGCCAACCCCGGTTCAACCCGTTTTTTCCAAATATCAACGGTTTGCTGGTAAGTTCGTTTGGCGGAATCTTCACCGCGTGGGCTAATTGTCAGGTTTGATTGTTTGGCTTCGGCAATCGCATTTTTCAATCCGGTCATCGCCGCCGATTGCAGTTTGAGCGTAAATCCCCCGATGCTTTCCGATGCTTCCGAAAGCGATGATTGAAATGTAGAGACTTCGGATTCATCGCGGAAAATCACGGTTTTCGGCGGAGTTACACCACCCCGGGCGACAAAAACTGCACCATATTCGCGCAATATCTTTTTGCCGACATCATCCATCGGTTGAACAAATCCCGCTGGTAAATTTCCGCTGAAGCCGCCGCTTTTTATTTCACTTTGATTAGTATTTTGCGTCGTCGTCTGATTTTTTGGAGTTGGCGAACTAGTATCGCTCACAATTGAATTATTTGAATTATTCACCACCGAGTTATTCGCCGTCGAATTAACAACCGGCGTAGAAGTTTTACGAACCGGTGTTGATTTATTTTCATTTCCGTCAGTTCCTTCATAACAAGCAGAAGTCAACCCAAACAGAAATATCAGGGAAAGTTTTAATTTATTCATTTATTTGTTAGCGGTTAGTTGATTGTGGTTTGTTGCAAAAATCGAATCAGCAACGAATTATCAACCACAATCAACCAACAAATCAAAGATTCGGAATCCAAAATTCCTGACCGCTGACGACTTTGCGGACAAGTCCGTAATTGCTTAATTCATCGCGGCTTACGCCCAAATATGTAAAATGCGGCAAATCGCTTTGAACGGTTTGAAACCAGCCGTGTTTTGCTAAAATGTCGCGCACTTGTTTGTTTGAAAACTCTGAAACATCAAGCGCAAGCATAAAAACGTGCTGTGATGCGCCGGGCGCGGCAACCGAATATAAAATTGATTTATCGAAACCCGTGCTGAACCAAAGCCTTTGGCTTTCCCAATCGAGAACGGTCGCAACTTGGTCGTGAATATTCATTTTTTTCGCGGTTTCGGCATCTTTACGGCTGATTTTTCCTTTTGCAACCCAATGATTCAAACCCGGAACAAAACGCGAATTCCAAAGCCGAACTGTGTCTTCATATGAACGCGAAGCCGCTTCTGAACCGCCGCGGGGCGAAATTGTCAGATTTTTTTGTTTCGCTTCGGCAATTGCATCTAAAAGTGCGTCCATTGCTGGTTTTTGCAAAGTTATCTGAACTCTGCCGATTGTTTGAATTGTCGGACTGGCTTTTGATTGGTAAGTTTGCACACCGTTTGAATCCAAAAGACAATTATTCGGAAATTTGACCAAAGGATTTTTCAGCGCGGCAACAAACATTGCGCCGTAATCGGCAAAAACCCTTGCCGCAACAATGTCTTCATCAACGTTGCAAACTTCGGAAAACTTAATTCCGGTTTGATTGCCGCGTTTTGATTGCGCCAACGTTTTTGTCAATAAATCTCTAAAATTCGGGGTTTGTTGCGCTGCTGTGCTAATTGTTAAAATGCCGATTAAAATTGCGTAAATTAAATATCTCAAATTTATTTCTCCTGCGTTACATTGATTTTTTCTTATCACGAACCGCTTTCGCTTGTTCGGCAAGTTTGATGTATTCTTCACGAATTACGTCCAATTCTTTTTCGTCTAAATCTTCCAAATCCAAAACCTCGTTTCGTGCGCTTTTACTTGCGCGAATCAATTCATCCAGCTTTAATTGCAAGGCTTCGGTGTCGCGGTTTTGCGTGTTTTGAATGAGGAAAACCATCAGAAAAGTAATAATTGTTGTTCCCGTATTGATGACCAATTGCCAGGTGTCGCTAAACGCAAAAATCGGTCCGGTTATCGCCCAAATAACAATAATAACAACTGCTGAAATAAATGTTAATGGCTTACCTGTTAATTGTGCTGTCCGTTTGGCAAAGCGTGTGAACAGATGATTTTTTTCGTCTGACATAGCCTTTTTTTTGCTCCAATCCGCTCAAACTTGCACTATCTTACTATGTTTCCATTTTTTATAATAGTTTTTATTAGATTTCCGCCGAATTCGTATGCGATTTCACGATAATCTTTTGTGTCGAAAATTATTAAATCAGCGGTTTTGCCCTTTTCAATCGAACCGATTTTATCGCTCGAACCAACAGCGAACGCGGCATTAATTGTTACGGCGTTGAAGGTTTCCGAAGGCAAAAGTTTTTGATAACGGCACGCAATCGCCATCGCATTCGGCAAAGACGGACACGGCGCACTTCCCGGATTATAGTCGGTCGAAAGCGCAACGGCACAGCCAGAATCAATTAATATTCGCGCATCGGCAAATTCTTTCGAGCCGAAATTGAAATTAACCGTCGGCGTAACGACACCGATTGTTTCCGAATCAGCTAAAAGCGAGATTTCTTCCGACGAAATTGCGTCCAAATGATCAATCGAAGTTGCGCCCAATTCAATCGCCATTCGTGCGCCGCCGAGATTTGTAAATTCGTCAACGTGCGCTTTTAACTTAAAACCAAGTGATTTTGCGGTTTCCAAAACTTTTCGGGA
>CALMEH010000570.1 GCA_937863115.1 uncultured Acidobacteriota bacterium | reverse complement strand
CGTGGCAATTTCCGTATAAGACGGCGGTTTGTCTTCGTAAAAAAGCATTTTCAACAAATTTTGACAACGCTCATCAAGCGAACTGAGGGCAACACGAACGCGATTTTGCGTTTCAAGCTGTAAAAGCACTTCGTCCGGCAAAGCCGCTTCATCGGAAATTTCCGGAAAAACCGCGTCATCCGAATCGTCCGCTGTCATAAAAACTTCCCTTTTCCCGCGCCGAATCATCTGCAAGGTTTCGCGTTTGGCAGTAGTAACGAGCCACGCTTGAATTTGCGAAGGCTGTTTGATGCGGTGAAGATTTTTGACCAAAAGCATAAAAACCTGCTGAAAAACATCAGCCGCCGCGTCTTGGTCAAATCCGGCGCGGCGTGGAATGGCGTAAATCAGCCGTTCATAGCGTTTTACTAGAATTTCCCAAGCCGATTTATCACCTTCGCGGCAAGCAAAAATCAACTCTTCATCGCTTAATTTCTCCATATTTTATTTTTTGAGCAACGATTCTGCAATCAACAAATCTTCCGGCGTAGTAATTTTTATATTTTTCGCGCTTCCTTCCGTTAGAAAGATTTCAAATCCGGCTTTTTCGACTAAGAAACATTCATCCGTTGCCGAAGCATCAAAATTTTCGTCCGCAAAGGCTTTTTGCAAAATCTCGAAACGAAAAGTTTGTGGCGTTTGTGCGCGGCGCAGATTTTCGCGGTTCACCGTGCCGATGATTTTATTGTTTTCGATTCGTTTTATCGTGTCCGTAACTTTCGCAACCAAACAAGTCGCGCCTGTTTCTCGTGCTTTTTCAATAGTTTGCGCGATTTCTTCCGATGAAACAAGCGGTCGTGCGCCGTCGTGAACCGCAACGATTTCAACATTTTCATTAAGTGAATTTAAAGCATTTCTGACAGATTCGGCGCGTGTGTTTCCGCCCGCAATAATTCTTTCGAGTTTTTTAAGATTGAATTTTTCGAGAGTTGTTTGAAAATTTTCGATTTCGCTTTCTGTCAAAACAAGCACGATTTCATCAATCGCCGCGCAAGCGTCAAATCGTTCTAAAGTATGAATCAAAACAGGTTTGCCGCCGATTTCAAGAAACTGTTTCGGCTTTTCTGCACCGAATCTTGTTCCGCTTCCGGCGGCAACGATGATTGCAATGTTCATAAAACAGTTTTGGTTTTGGTCTTTGGTCTTCGATTTTTCAAAGACCAAAGACCAAAACCAAAAACCAAAATAACTAATCTATTTCCTCAATAATCGTTGTCTGGCGAAGTTCGCGTGTGCCTTTGCGGAAAGATACGGAGCGCGAATCGTGAATGCTCATCGAATTATTGTCGGTGTTTTCTTCGCGGTCTTCCCAAAGTCTGCCGAAAATCATTTTTCCCGCGGTTGTTTGCAAAACCGAAGTTACGGCAATGTCGGCGGTTTTGCCGATTAAACGCCGCGCATCATCAATCACGACCATTGTTCCGTCGTCCAAATACGCCACGCCTTGATTGTATTCCTTGCCTTCTTTCAGCACGAAAACGCGCATCGCTTCACCCGGTAAAACGACAGGTTTTAAGGCGTTTGCAAGTTCGTTGATGTTCAAAACCGAAACGCCGCGAAGTTGCGAAACTTTGTTTAAATTGAAATCGTTCGTAACAATCACCGCATCGAGTTCTTTGCCGAGTTCGATGAGCTTTAAATCAGCTTCTTTAACCGCCGGATAATCGGTTTCGATGATTTGAATATCAATCTGCGAATTGTTGCGAAGGCGTTGTAACATATCGAGTCCGCGCCGTCCGCGTTGGCGTTTTGAAGAATCAGGCGAGTCGGCAACTTGCTGTAATTCGGTCAAAATAAATTGCGGAATAACCAAAGTTCCGCCCAAAAATCCGGTTTCGGCAACATCGGCAATGCGCCCATCAATAATTACGGAAGTATCTAAAACTTTGCAATCGCGTTTGGCAGTTTTATCTGAAAAAATTCCGCCAAGCACTGATAAATCAATAAATTCGCCTTTCGCCGCGCCGACCATCAAGCCGATGTAACCCATAAAAAATGCCAGCGCAACGGTCAAAAAAGTCTTCATTCCTGCCGGAACCGCTTCGGTTTCCTGTGTGCTGATGAGCATTCCAATCAAATACGCGCCAATAATTCCAAGTATTGAGCCAATTGCCGCACCAATCAAAGTTTTTATGCTTGCCTGCCGCGCACGCATTTCAAAGCCAATTATCAAAAGTGCCGCTATCACGCCGAGAATCGCCGAAATCCCGCGCTCTGCCGTGAACCAATCTTTTGAACCGTCCGGCTGTCGCATCGGATCAAGCAAAAAACCTAATAGTGCCAAAATAAGCACAAATCCGATTCTAATTATGAGAATGTCGAATTTCATCTGACAAAATTTTATCACGAATTATCATTTTATCAACCACGATTTTGCTTAATCCGAAAATAAAACTTGTCGATTTAGAGCCTTTGATTCGTTTGAAAGAAAAAATAAAACGACGCGGGCGATGTCGTCGGTGTTATTTGAAACGAAAAGTTCGTGTTCGATAACTTCTTTTTTTACTTTGGTTACAACGCAATTTTGACGAAAATGCGTAGGCAGATTTTCGGCGAAATGCATGGTTTGGTTTTCGGAAATGACGTGAACAATCAGACCTTTCGGGCGCGATTTCATCAAGCGCAAACTCTCTTCAGTCATTGATTCGATTTTTGAAATGGAATCTTCATCTTCGCGCAAACAATTTACCAGCAAATCAATTCTTCCAAAAAGATTATCAACATCGTCAATCAAGGTTTTCGCATCTGTAAATTCAAACGAATTCGCCAAAGTTCCAAGCGATTTCAATTCATCCAAAACCGCTTTATCGCCGGCAGAAGCCTTTGTGTAAGAACAAATTACATACGCGCCCTGCAAAGCTAATTGCAATGCAACAGCACGACCAATCGGGCTTGTGCCGTTTGTAATAAGCGCGACTTTTTCCGCAAAAGCGTGAACCGAAGGTGTAGGCATTTTTCTATTCTGCCACAGAGTTCGGGAAGTAGAAAATGGAGCAGGGAGTTCGGGCGGTTAAATAAGTTTCTGTTTAATACGTTTTTTGGCTTCGGGGCTGAGACGAATTCCTGAATTTCCGTTTTCGAGATTTTCTTCTTGCGAACGAAAAACTTCACGCATAAATTTCAGATTTGAAACGTAGTTCAGACACGCGCCGCAAGTGAAAAGATGAAGACGAACGCGAAATTTTTCAGAAATCGAAAGTTTGCGATCGAGTTCGTTTGAAAAAAGCGGCGAAACGGTTTTGCAATCCGCCGTTTTCATTGCCAGCCATTCTTTGAGTTTTGATTTTATTTTACTCATTTCGTTTTTCTAAACCAATTAAAATCAATACAGCGGCGCAGATGCAAACGCGCACGGTGCATCATTACCCAAAAATTATTCGGTGAAATTCCCAAAATCATACAAATTTCCGCTGAATCGAAGCCGTCTATTTCGCGCATCGTAAAACAATTTGCCACACGCTCCGGCAATTCGCCCAAACAATGCGATAGAATTCCGCGAAATTCGGTGTGTTCCAGACATTTTTCGGGGTTTTCGTTCCAAACAATCGGACGTGCTTGCGTTGTCCAATGCCCTTTCCACACGCCTTCATCCCGAAAAAGGTAATCGTAAGAGGACATATCGGCTTCTTCGTCGGTCAATTCGGTTTCGCGGCACGATTTGCGAAAATGGTCAATGATTTTATGTTTCAAAATGCCGCAGAGCCACGTTTTTTCCGAAGATTTCTCTTGAAAATTTTGCCGCGTCTGCATTGCCGCCAAAAGCGTTTCCTGAACAAGATCTTCCGCCAAAAATTCATCGCGCACACGCGAAAGTGCAAATGCAAACAAATAATCTCCGTGTCGTTCAACCCACACGGTTGCGTCGAAAGTCTTTTTATTTTCAGCAGTTTGCACTTGCACTTTTAATTTTCACGAATCATCCGGCTGATTTTTTCACGCAAATCCATCGGTGCATTTTCGGCGTTGACTGCTTTTTGAAGCACATCGCGCAGACGTTTGTTTTCGCGTTCTTCGTTGGAGATTTTCCCTTTCGTCATCAATTTTTTATCCTTTATCGAAAAATTATTCATCAGATAATTTCCTCAAGTCCAATAATCAATTCCGTCTGTTTGCGAAATTATTCCAAGTTTTTACTTTATCGGCGCATTTATTTAATCACTCAAATCATCAATTTGTAATAAAATCGGACTCGCACCGGCTTCTTTTAGCGCATCAACGAGTTTGGCAATTTCCGCGTATTTGGCGGAACGTAAGCCTTTAACGGTAACGGTTTTATAAACTTCGTTCGTGCCTTCGCGGAAAACGCCGTTTTCTTCGCGGTTACGGAAAACTTCTTTAAGCCGCGCCTTCAAAGAATCAAGCGTGTTTTGTTCGTTGTTCAAATTTATCTTGCCGTCTTTTTGCAAAGCGGCAATCAGCGTCAACGGATTCGGCTTCACCGGCGCAGAAGAATTTCGCGGCAATTCGGGCAAAAGAACTTCCAAAACATTCTTTGCGTCCGCTTTATCGTTCGGGCTAACAACGAGCTTGATGTTATAAATTTTATTCTTCCGCGCAAGTTCGAAAATCTTCACCAAACCGGCATAATCATTGCCCGAATCGGCAATCAAATAAACAGTTTTCGTATCATTTGAGAGCGTCTCCATTGCGCCCCAATATTCTTCAAACTTTTTGCCGAGCGCATCCGCACTGATTTTCTCTTTGTCAGCGCGATAAAAAATGTCCGAATTATTCGGCAGAGTTACAACCGCCGAAATTTCATTGTCAATTTCAAAATCACGAAACGAATTTTTCAAATTACGCGGAAAATTAACCGCGCCGTCCGTTTTTTCAGCCGAACTTTTCGTGGCAGAATTTGAACTTTCTCCGCCGTTTTGTTTCAACTGCGAACACGCGCCGCAAAGCGTCAGAATAATTAAAAACGAAATAATTTTCAGATTTTTCATCGTTATTTTATCGGTGCTTTAATTTTCAAATCCTTCGGATTGTATTCGTATTCGGTCGTGCTTTGAAAACCGATTTTTTCAGGATTCAAATAACCGCTTTTACTTTCTTTTTTGAGAATCAAGCCTTCCTTATTTATCCAGAATTTTTCGCTCGAAAAAGTCGTGTAAAGGTTTGTATATTCAACGGTTGTTAATTTTTCGTAGAGCGTCACGCTTTGACCGTTCAAATCACTTTCAATTGCCGTGAATTTATTCGTAATTTTTATATTACGGCTTCCATCGCCGTCGCCGTCGCCGACACCGTTTCCATATCCAACGCCGTTGCCTTTTCTTAAATCTGTTTTCGTCCATTTGCCGTCATCAATTCTTTGATACAGAAAATATCCGATTCTGATTTCTTCCTTTTTTTTTGTAACATTTCCTGACGTGTGAATTAACAAAGAGCGGGTTTTGTCGGGAAAAATCTTCTCCGAAATCAACGTATAAGAATTTTGTGAACTACCATCCGAAGTATTAAAGTATTCGGTTTTATATGTAATGCGCTGATTAAAACCGTCCACTTTTTTCAACGCTTCGGCTTCGGCTTGATAAAACTGCAACGGCGTAACTTCGCGCTGTTGCCCGAAAACATTAAAACAACAAATTACCGTTAAGAATAACCATAAAACTCTATTTTTCAACATTTTAAACCTCCATTAGATAAATTATTTTATCGGTGCTTCGATTTTCAGATTTACCTTGTATTCATAATCAAAACTTCGGCGCGTAATGCTGTTTGGCGTTTCGGTTTCGTCTTCGATGCGGACGAGTGCGCCGTCTGTGTCGAAATAGTTTTTTACTTTGATGACGGTTACAAAATCGCGTCCGCCTTTAACGGTTTTGGTCGTGTATTTGCTTTCGTAAAGCGAAACTTGTTTTGTGCCTAGTTTAACAACGCCTTTGTAAAAATGTTCAACCGAATCGCCTGTATAAACGGCTTGCTGGACATTTATATTACTTGAAATCTGTTGCCAATTACCGTTATTTATGCGCGTATAAATTTTTTCGCTGATTTTGATAGTTTCAGTAATCGTCGGTTTTTCGTTCCCGCTGGCATTTTCAAGAACTGCCCGCGAAGCCCCATACGGAATAAATTCGATAGTTTCGTTATAATACCGCAACAAAGAATTATCGGTGCGTTTGTAGGTTTTTGAAGATTTTTTCAAACGGTAAGTTTCGCCTTGCGTAAAATTGTCCGATTTCCGCCGAACTGCCGAAAACTCCGCATCCGAAATCTGTTTTTCCTGCGTTTCCACAGGCTTCTTTTGCTGTGCCGAAATTCCAGCAACCGCAAAAATTATGGAGAGTGCGATGATTAATGTTTTTTTCATAAATTACCTCGTAAAGTTGTTATTGTCTAAATCATTCGTCGCTGAAAGCGACAGACATTATAGCCTAGCGAGAATCGCTAGGAAATTTGCAGAAAATTACCCGCTCGCTGAAGGCGAGCAACAACCGCGCAATTTTGTGTGTCGCCTTCAGCGACGGAGAGTCTTATCATACTGTCCTAGCGATTCTCGCTAGGCTATAATGTTAGTCGCTTTCAGCGACCTTAAACGAAATCAATTTCCATTTAAGCTATTTTGATTTTCTCAAAGTTATTCTCGGAATTTCAATTTTAATTGTCGAATCATATTCGTAGATGGTTGTTGAAAGACTAAAACTTGTTTTGCCAACAGTATCTGTTTTATTTTCTATTTTCACTAAAACACCGTCTTTTTTAATCCAATATCTTTCCGTATGAATTTCCTTCTCTTTTCCTTCTTCATTATTCAGGTTTGTCAGTTTTATTACTTTTTCATAAAGATTAACTTTCTCGCCGTTTAGTTCGCTATCTTCGTAAAGTTTATAAGATTCTTCTTCAATCTTTTCGTTATTTTCTGCTGCCATTAGAAAAAGAGTTTCACTGTCCTTCTCCCATTTGCCGTCGTTTTCTCTAACATAAACTCTCGTTCCAACTTTTATTTCTTCTCTTTTTTCATTAAATCGTTCAGTTATCAAACGATATTTGTTCGGCGGCACCACTTCTCTTGTCATCTTTACCAGTCTTGTCGGAGTCGGATTAGGTGGAAAAAAATAATCTAAAGTGTAAATCGAACGATGGATTTTTCCCTTTACACCATTAAAAGCCTTTTCCGTAATTTCCGTATATTCTTTTTTGGTAATTGTCTTCTCTTGACCAAAAACTAAAGAGAAATTTATAAGTAAGAAAGATGAAATAATGATTACAAATTGAAAGATTCTTTTCATTTCGGTTTTCTCCTTTTAATCGAATTTTACTTATCTTGCACCTTTTACCGCAAAGCGTCAAGATTTTGTTTTAATGTCGCTGTTTGCGATTCGATTTCCGCAACTCTTTCGCGGATTTCCAGCACTTTTTCTTGTGGTGCGCGTTCGATAAAGTTTTGGTTCGAGAGTTGTTTGTTAAGTTGCTCGTTTTCCTTTTCGAGTTTGCCGACTTGATTTTCGAGCCGCGCGATTTCTTTTTCAAAATCAATCAAACCTTCGAGCGGAACGGCGATTTCGGCAACGGTTGTAACAG
>CALMEH010000569.1 GCA_937863115.1 uncultured Acidobacteriota bacterium | reverse complement strand
GTAATCTATTGCGTAAATCAACAAAGCGTCCGAATTCAATTTCAAAGGCTTCGCGTATTTTTTCTATTTGCTCTTTTGCTTCCATAAAAATAAAACCACAGATTAACACAGATTAACACAGATTTTTTGATAAATTATCTGTGCTTATCGATGTCAATCTGTGGTTAGAATTATATCAAAAACTAAGCTGTTGCTTGATTGCTGATTGCGTCTTTTGCTTGTCCGGCTAAAGTTGCGAATGTTTCGGGTTGTTTGACCGCTAAATCGGCGAGAACTTTTCTGTCGAGTTCAACTCCGGCGAGTTTTAAGCCGTGTATAAACTGCGAATATTTCATCTCGTTCAAACGGCAAGCCGCGTTTATACGGACAATCCAAAGTTTTCTAAAATCGCGCTTTTTCAGCTTTCTGCCCGTGTAGGCAAAGTTCAATGCGCGTTCAACTGATTCTTTGGCTGAACGATAAAGTTTCGATTTCGTTCCACGATAACCTTTGGCTAAGGCTAATATCTTTTTGCGCTTTTCGGTGCGCTTATTTCCACGTTTTGCTCTTGGCATTATTTCCTCCTTTCAGTCGTTGGATTCAGGATTTAGAATTTCGGGTTTAAGATTAAAATCCCAAATCCGAAATTCTAAATCCTGAATCCTAAATCTTTTAATCCCGTCCGTATGGCAACATTTTTTCGACTCGTTTTTGGTCGCCTTCGGAAACTAACGTATCAATATCGAGATTACGTTTACGTTTATTGGTTTTCTTCGTCAAAATATGACGTGCGTGGCTGTGTCCGCGTTTGAATTTGCCCGATGCTGTCGAGCGAAAACGCTTTGCCGCGCCTTTATGTGTTTTAAGTTTTGGCATTTTTTACCTTCCTATTTTTTTTATTTATCCACAGATGACCACAGATTTATATTTGATTTTATCTGTGATTATCCGTGTTCATCTGTGGATAATTTTCTTTACTACTTATCAAATTTGCGAATCGCTTGCTCGACAACAGGCAAAACCTTTGCCACCGCATTCGCGTCTATTTTGTCTGCCGTATCGTTATTGCTGTGTATAATTTGCAAAACGCGCGGCATTTCATTCGGCTTTTCACCGTTTAAAACTTTTAATAGATTCTGAAGTTCATCGCCGTTAATCAGGCTGAATGAATAAGTTTCCGTTTTTGTTTCGGCAAATGTCAGATGGTCGCTTGGCGGATATTGCTTACCGATTACCGAATTGACGTTTGCGCTTTTAGCGGTTTCGTCAACCGCTTTTGAAAATAAAGTCCCTTCTTTTTGCGTCCACAGCCACAAGGTATCGCCGTAGCCGAAAACGTCAAAATTTATGTAAATGCTTGGAAGTTCGCTTTCCGTTCGCGCTTTGATATATTCACGCGAACCGATAAGTCCGTTTTCTTCCAAATCCCAAAAAGCAACTTTCAAAGCATAATTCTGTAACGGATTTGCCTTAAAAGCCTTTAAAAGTTCCAAAATCGCCACTGAACCCGAAGCATTATCAACCGCGCCTTTTCCAACTGAAACTTTATCGTAATGCGCTCCGAGCATTATCGTTTTTGTCGCTTTCGGATTAGGAATTTCAGCGATAATATTCCAGCCACGCATTTCAGCACCATCGCGTCGTCCTGTTGCCGTAAAAGGCTCAAACGTAAATTTCACGCCGATTTTTTCAAGTTCTTCGCGGATTTGCGCTCCACGTTCATACGAATTTGCGCCGACGGTGATTTCGCCAATGCTTTTCGACAAATTCTCAGCAGTCGTTTGTCCAACCGCGAAAGACGCGAAAAGAAATAAGGGCAAAATTATTTGTAACTTTCTAAACAACATAAAATCATTTTCCGCTTTTCTTCGGCACGAAAATAGCAAACATCTGATAGCCTTCCATTTTCGGCGAAACTTCGACATCGGCTAAGTCGGCTAAATCATCGCGCAATTTCGCCAGAATTTTTGCGCCGAGTTCACGGTGCGACATTTCACGTCCGCGAAAAGCGATTGTGGCGCGAACTTTGTCACCGTCGGCAATCCATTCACGGGCGCGTTCTTTCCGATAACCGTAATCGTGGTCGTCGGTTGCCGGACGAAATTTGATTTCTTTGACCGTAACCGTAACCTGTTTTTTCTTGGCTTCGTGTGCCTTTTTCTTTTCTTCGTAAAGAAATTTTCCGTAATCAATAATTCGGCAAACGGGCGGTTTGGCGTTGGCGGCGATTTCGACTAAATCTTTTCCTTCCTCACGTGCCCTTTGAACTGCGTCGCGTGTGTCCATTACTCCAATTTGTTCGCCGTCTTCGCTAATTACGCGAACTGACGGAACTCTAATTCGCTCATTTGTCCGATGCAACGGACCGCGATGCCGAATGGGACGGTTTTTATTAAATCTGTTTGCGATAAATTTCTCCTTTTTTTATTTAGCTATTAAAAATTGCCCGCGTTTCTTTCAAACGCTTTGCCATTTCCATAAATTCCTCAAGCGTCATCTGTCCGATGTCGCCTTTTACTTTTTCACGAACCGCAACTTTGTTTTCTTCGAGTTCCTTGTCGCCGAGGACAATCATAAAAGGAACTTTTTGCAGTTGCGCTTCACGAATTTTTGCACCGATTTTCTCGGATTTCAAGTTGATTTCGACGCGAAAGCCCGTATCTTTCAATTCTTTCCCAATTTTTTTGGAATATTCGTTGATTCTGTCGGTAATCGGCAAAACCACAATCTGCACCGGCGCAAGCCAAAACGGAAACGCTCCGGCAAAATGTTCGACCAAAATGCCGAAAAATCTTTCAACCGAGCCGAATAGAGCACGGTGAATCATAAAAGGACGATGTTTTTGTCCGTCGTCGCCTGTGTATTCCAAATCGAATCTTTCGGGCAGATTAAAATCGAGCTGAACCGTTCCGAGTTGCCAAATTCTGCCGATGGCATCTTCGATTTTTATATCAATTTTCGGACCGTAAAAAGCCGCTTCGCCTTCGATTCGTTCGTAAGAAATATTTCGTTCATTCAAAGCATTGGCGAGCGATGCTTCCGCACTTGCCCAATCTTCGTCCGCACCCAAGTAGCCTTTATTTTCCGCGCCGCCGCGCACGGAAAGTTCAAATTTTACATTATCAAATCCGTAAGTTTCAAAAACCTTGATGGCAAAATCAAGACAATCGGCAACTTCTTCGCGCACTTGGTCGGGGCGAACAAAAAGATGCGCGTCGTCAACTGTAAAACCGCGACAACGCATTAGCCCGTGAACCGTTCCCGAAAGTTCGGCGCGATAAACCGTTCCCATTTCGGAATATCTCTGCGGCAAATCGCGGTAAGATTTCGGCGAAGCCTTGTAAATTCCGATATGAAACGGACAATTCATCGGTTTCAGACGATATTCTTCGTCCTCAATCGAAGTCGGCGCATACATTCCGTCGGCATAGTTTGCTTCGTGTCCCGAAATTTCCCAAAGTTTGCGTTTGGCAATATGCGGCGTAAAAACAAAACTGTAACCGCGTTTCTGGAGTTCTTCTTTCAAAAGATTTTCCATCTCCATCCGTATTACGCCACCTTTCGGATGCCACAAAATCAAGCCTTGTCCGTAATCGTCAGAAATTGAAAATAAATCTAATTCCTTCCCAAGTCTTCGATGGTCGCGTTTTTCGGCTTCTTCGCGCTGTTTTGTCCAAGCGTCGAGTTCGTCTTGCGTCGCAAAAGCAGTTCCGTAAATTCGCTGCATTTGCTGATTCTCCGCGTCGCCTTTCCAATATGCGCCCGACAAAGCAAGCAATTTAAATGCTTTTAATTTTCCCGTGTGTCCGACGTGCGGACCGAGACAAAAATCAATAAATGCTGAACCGTCAATGTAATAAACGCTCGCAGTTTCGGATTCGACTTTTTCGTCAATTAGCTCGCATTTGAGCGGTTCTTGGCGGTCTTTGAAAATATTTAAAACATCGGCTTTGGCGATTTCATCACGGCGATAAACAAGATTTCGTTTCGCCATTTCCTTCATTTTCTTTTCAATGACGGGCAAGTCCGATTCCGTAAGTTGGCGCGGCGCAATCACATCGTAATAAAAACCGTAACGCGGGTCTTCCATCAACGCGGGACCAACACCGAGTTGTGTTCCGGGAAACAAATCCAAAACAGCCGCCGCCAAAAGATGTGCGGTCGAATGACGCAAAACCTCCAAACCGTCGCGTGTGTCCGCAACAATCGGTTCGATAGACAAAACTTCATCGGTTTCGCCTAAATTTTTCGACAAATCAACTTCTTCGCCGTTCACTTTCGCCGCAATGGTTTTCTTTAAAACATCACGGTCAAACGCCTTGATCGCATCCAAAACGGAAACCGATTCGGAAAAATCCTTTATATTTTCGCCAAATTTTATCTGCATATATTTGTTAGTGTTTGTTGTTAGTTTTTTTGGTTTCTAATTTAAATCACTCAAATCAGAAAATAAACCGCATCTAACAATTAACTACTAACAACTAACTACTACTAAAATGATTTGATTTGATAAGAGCGACTTTGCCCCACGCTTCTAAATGAAGCGCGAATAAACACGCCAATTTAGAAGCGCGTCGTAGTAGTTGTCGTCGAAAATGCAAAGTTCTTTGTAAGCATCTTATCAAAAATAAGAAAGGTAGGAATTAACCTGCCCAAGTAAAAAAATTATCCTAGCATCTCGCGGCAAAAGTGGCAAGCGATATTATGAGCTAAAAGTAAAAAAGCCAAAAAATCTCTTATTTTTTCGATTTTTATCCATCCCCTCTGCTTAAATACCATTCTCCGCTACAATTTTGGCGCGGAATTCGTCTGTTTCTACCGCAACCCTGACGAACATCATAACTATAGCCTGTGTCTGCTAGAATTCGACTTCTAATGTTTGAAATTTGTGCGGTAGTTGGCGAACCACCGCCGAGAATTGTTTCAACTGCCGATTTTGCTACGACTGTGGCTGAATGAGTGTAAAAATTAATTGGTGCATCTTTAAGCCTCAGATAAAAGGCTTCAGCAAAAAAACCGGCTAATTCATCATCAACTTTCGGTAAAACAGAACGAGTTAAATCAAAAGAGGCATGAATTGACTCGTGTATTATTACCGCTTCATTTTCAAAATTATGACGAGGTGATCGGGCAACCATCCGATTGTTGGATGAGTGATATTCAGCTAGATCGGACGAATCGTTTAGTTCTGTAAGATTGTCGGATGGAACAATTATCCCTCTTCTGATTGCAGTGGCGACACGTTGAAAAGACAAACTACTGACTTCAACTCTTGAACCTGTAACGCTTTGAAAATTGAAATTAATTTGACGTGTTTCACGGGAACTTAGAACAGCTAAAATCTCATCTCTTATGGACATAAATTTTTGAATAAACAAAACAACCCTAAATCTATGACGTTGAACTCCTTATTTTATTGCTGTTTTGTTAGAAAATTTTTTTTTAAGGCAATTGAAATAGTAGTTTGCAACTCACAGTTTCTGCCCTATCAAATACGGGAAACAGGTCAAAAGGTTAGCATAATTGCCGGTTTTGTTGGCAAGTTTAATCAAATAATTCTTGAACCACTTCTAATTTCCAAGATTCGTGAGCATAAGCAGTATTTTTTAGGTATTTCAATTTTTACTATTTTAAACAATTTCAAATAGGTAAAGTTTAGAAAAAATGAAAAACCCAAAAAAAATTAGCGCAACAAAACCGGATAATGAGCTTTCTCATCTTCGATAAATTTGTGGCGTTTTAATTTCCCCTGCCGAAGATGAGTGCCGCCTTTTTTAAGATTTTATTCTCCTTTTCAAGTTCTCGATTCCGCTTTTTCAAATAGGCGATTTCTGCTAATTCAGAGCCGCTTTGAGTCGCGTTACCTTTTTGTAAAAGAACTTTTTTCCACTTATGAATCAAACCTTCACCAACTCCTAATTCACGCGAAACACTCGCCACCGATTGCCCGTCAAAAACTTTTTGCACCGTATTTCGCTTGAAATCAGCATCATATTTTCTTTTCATTCTCTCATTTTATTATCAATAGAGAGTTTTTTCTCCACTTTTATTAGACCATCTCATGAAAAGGTGTTTGATAATTTAAGGAGACAATAATTAGTCGGTGTTTGAAACGGAAATTAGTTGGATTTGAAAAATCGAAAACCACCCATTCCGCTTTTCTCAAACTCTGGTTGTATTGGAATTTTTACAGCATTAGCAGATGATAGTTTTTTGAAAGATGATTTAACTTTATTTTTCCCCGACTTCAGAAAAAAAATTGAAAATCCGATGTCGAGTCGATGAAATTTCAAAACTGACAATATTTTAAGCCGCTTGAGGCAACCAAAATACGGATAAGATGCCTCTATAAAATTAAGTTCGTAAATTATTATTTACTCGATTTGTATTTTTTCATTTTTTTATTGACACTAATAACCTTTTTGAATTAATATTGGTTTCAAATAGCATCGCGTAGATTTTTGAGAAAAATGTTTCTGACGGGGAAAACGGTAGAAGAGCATTTTCTGACCATTCGACGACAACAGGTTTTAACGGGGAAAGTGAGTTAGCGTAATAATATAAACGGCGAAAGTTTGCAGTTTAACTCTTGCCTTGAAACAGTAGCTTTTGATGCGGAGTTTTTATTGTTCAAAATTTATCACTTGAACAATCCGAACTTTAGCCAACACGAAATGTAATGTCGAATTGCTCCTACAATTTAACCCGAAACGCGAAGTTGAATCTTTGGCAAATCATCCCGAAGTGCGAAGGTTCATCAGACAATTTCAAGATTTTAGAATAAGCCGAAAACTCCATTTGCTTAGAGTTGTCGGTTTTTTGTTTTTTGCAAAATTGGTTTAATAAATCGAAAAAAAAAGCCCGATTGATAACGCTAATTATCAATCGAGCCGTTTGGTTTATCTCAAGAAACGGAATGTCCTAAAGATATGACCTTCAACAATTCATATCCTATTTCATTCCGTTTCTATAAATCAACTTAAAACGCGACAGTTTTAAATGATTGTGTCATTTTTTACACAGTCGTTTAATACTCTGAGCATCTTTTGCGGAAGCCCGAACTCCCCGAAGGGCTTTGATATTTGTGTCTGACAAATGTTCGGTCAGACACCGGAAATTTTAGAAAAATAAAAATCAGAGGAAAATATATGTCCAAAAAAAGACGGCTAAACGATAAATTTGCGACGACGAAAGCGAACGAAGAAAATAAGCGACAAGAAACGAAAAAAAGTAAGCGGACACTTTTCGTTTTAGGCGTGATGATTGTTTTGGTATTTTGTGTCGGAGCTTTGGCAAATTGGCGGAGTTTGCCGATTTTGTCGGGCGCAACGCCGACCGGAACGCCGCCGCCGATGCCTGCCGACGTGCCGAGCCGCGAATACGTTTATGCCGGAAGTGCTTTAATTTCAACAGTTGAAGCGTTTCGGGAAGCACCGAACGATTTGGCGGTTTGGCGACCTTCGAGCGGTGTTTGGTATATTCTCAATTCGGCACAACAGATGATTACGCAATCCTGGGGCGTGGGAACGGATTTGCCTGCGCCCGGCGATTTTGACGGCGACGGCAAGACGGATTTTTGCGTTT
>CALMEH010000568.1 GCA_937863115.1 uncultured Acidobacteriota bacterium | reverse complement strand
GATGTTGTAAAAATTGCACCGAGCATTAATCGCGCGAACAAATTTTACGCCGACGAAACACACATTTATTTTGTCAGAAATGAAAGCTCATTTGAAAGTTCAATCAGCAAAGTTCCAAAATCCGGCGGCGAAGTTATGATGCTCGACAGCGGATATATCGCCGATTTTACTGTTGGCAATGACAAAGTTTTTGTTTCGGATGTGATCAAAATCTACGCTTTACCAAAATAACCAATAATTTTACAATACCAAATTAGACAATTCATTGTCGGATACTTCGATTTTCATTCGTAAAAGTGCAGTCGAAAATGTTTTGCCTTGCGCGTCGGTCATTAATGAAAGCGTTCCGCCGCCGCCGAGAGATTCGTGTAGCAAAAAATTTAATGCTTTTAAATTCGGCAATTCAAAGCGTTCGACCTCGCCTTTGACCATTTCGCCGAAGTGTTTTTTGACGTTTTCTGCCGTAACTTCGCGCACAAGAATCGGATAAATTTCGTCTTTCAGAGCAATTACACCGACGTTTGCGGTGTCGCCTTTATCGCCCGAACGTGCGTGGGCGAGTTTTGTTAATTCGATTTTCATAATTTCAAGTTTAATTTTCCCGCGCCGTTTTGTCCAAATCATTCAATAACGTTTTGCTTGTTTTGTTTTTACCGATTCTTTTTTATAATTAAAGGTTTGGAATTAGATAATAAATCCGAAATCCGAAATCTAAAATCCAAAATCGAAATATGGCATTTTTTTGGCGAAGAAAAAAAGACGAAGACAAATTTTCAACCTCAATTTTAGGACTCGATAAATCAATCGAGGAACTCAAAAAACAGGAAGAAGAAGCGGAAAAAGCAATCGGCGTGCGTTTTTACAACGCGGTCGAGAAAACGCGCGATTCGATAAACAACAAACTCGACACGATTTTTGAAGGTCGCAAACAGATTGATGAACAATTTTTGGACGAACTCGAAGAAATGCTCATCTCAACTGATATTGGCGTTTCGACGACAATGCAAATTCTCGAAGCCGTCCGAAAAGGCGTTTCGCGTGAAGAAATTAAAGATTTAGACGCGCTCAAACGCATTATGAAACGCGAATTGCTCGACATTTTGCAAGATTCATCAACTCGCGGAATTGCCGACGAAACGAAATACGATTTAGACATCAAACCATACGTTTTAATGGTCGTCGGCGTGAATGGTGTCGGCAAAACGACAACCATCGGCAAACTCGCGCAACGCATAAAAGACGAAGGCAACGAAGTTTTAATCTGCGCCGCCGACACTTTCCGCGCCGCCGCCAGTGACCAACTGGAAATCTGGGCAGAACGCGCCGGAGTTCAAATTATCCAACAAAAACAGGGAACTGATCCGGCTGCGGTTTTGTTTGATTCCTTAAAAGCCGCGCAAGCGAGAAACGCCGATGTGTTGATTGTTGACACCGCCGGACGGCTTCATAACAAATCGAATTTGATGGCGGAACTCGAAAAAATGAAACGCATCGCTGCCCGCGAAGTCAGTGGCGCACCGCACGAAACACTTTTGGTAATTGATGCCGTAACCGGACAAAACGGGCTCGAACAAGCCCGTCAATTTATGAAAACCGCCGACGTTACCGGAATTGTTCTCACCAAACTCGACGGCACGGCAAAAGGCGGAATTGCCGTAGCGATTGCGAAAGAATTAAATCTGCCGATTCGCTATGTCGGAATTGGCGAACAAGTTGACGATTTGATGGTTTTCGATGCGGAAAATTATGTGAACGGATTGTTTAATTAGCGAGTGTATGATTGAATTTATTGAAAATGAAAAAAAGGGCAATCCAAAGAATAAATTTCAATTATTAATTGATGGGAAAATAATGACCACGAAAGTTCGCACTTTTTATAGAGATGGTGTGGGCTATCATAATGTCAATGTTACAAATTTGGAATCTGCAAAAATAATTTCAAGTTACAAGTTCTCTGATTTTAATAATTTATTTTATCTTACTTTACCAGCAAGTTTTATAGGAGAAAATCGTTTTGAAAAGTTGTTTATAACTAAAAATTACTCAACTGGTAGATACGATATTAGATACCGATATTCATCTAATGAAAAAGTTTGGGGAAATCGATTAGACTATTTAAGTTTTTATGCTAATTATTCTCGTTATATTGCAGAACTTAATTATACTCAGTCTGAGATTGTAAAGAATTTAAAATTACCTAATCTCAAACCCCGTGTAGGTAGCTTATCTAATAAATCCTTTGGTTTTGAAGTAATTTTCAGTGTTAATTCGTTTAGAAAAAAAATTATTGATGAAATTCGTAATTATCTAAATATTCTTAATTATTATCACGAAGAAGCCTTAAGAAATTTTGAAACTAATGTTCGTTTCGAATCAAGGTCATCAATAACAAGTGTTTTTATCTTTCCACTAGAAATTAAGGAGTATTGTGAGCAATATCTTTTATATTTTGGTCGATTTCTACAAGATTTAGGATTAAATGCCACCTCATCTTTGAAGGAAGAAGTAGGCAAAGTGCTGTTTTCAATCACACCGACCGATGATGTTGAAGCATTAGACAAAATTCGTGAAGCACTTGCCGTTTATTTGAAGTTGCCTGAGAGTCCGATTGTTTATGATGACAGTTTTGCGGCGATGCGACTTCAACAACAAATTGAAAATCTGCAACATTCACAAAGAATGGCGGTCAGGGAAATCCGTTCGGGTGAAAAAGAATTGCGTTTGGCGCAGACGGTCATTGAACAACAAGACAAAATAATCGTTCAAAAAGATACACTAATCGAACAGCAAAATAAAGTCATAGAGAAAATTCAGGGCAAATCAATTATGATTGATTCGCTTGAAAATAAAGCGGAATTTGAAAAGGTTTTTGATGGTTTAGAATTTGGCGAAAGCAAGGAATTAAAAGAAAAACTCGGCATTAAATTTAATCTCGTAACTTCGCTAAAAACACTCGGTAAAAAATTGATTGGTAAAGATGATGAAATAATTTCTTTAGATTTGGAAAGAGATACATAGATTTATAATTATATTTTATTTCAGCCTCGTTCACGAGGCTTTCCCCAAGGGCAATTAGCTACGTTGCTTTAGCGCGTGGTTATAAATTGAAAGATAAATAAAAGCGCGTTTTAACGTGCTTGAAATCGGCTTAAGCCAAAGAAAAAAAGGACGTTAAAACGCCCTTCGGCAGTTTGCGAATTGCTGACCACGCGCTAAAGCAACGTGGCTAATTGCCGCGAAACGCGGAAAGCCTGATGAATCGGGCTGTTAAATAAAATTTCGTAAAATGAGTTATACATCTCAATTTAATATTGATTTGCGATATGAAAAAGATTCTAATTTTATTGATTACATTTTGTTTGACTGCTTGCGGTTTGTCGGGCGAAAATAAAGTGCAAAATTACGGCGAAAAAGTAAATTATTCTAACGGTAAAGAAATCAAATATCCTGATTTTACGTTTAAATTCAGCGGAACGCACCAGAAAGGTTTTCCATTGCCGGATTCGGCGACGAAGATGACTTTATATGATTTTCAGATTACAAAGGGCGATAAAAAACAGACAGTTTCTTGGTCGAGCGGAACGGGCGATATTGGTCCGAGTTTTTTTTATGTTGACGGTGTAGATTATGTTCTCGAAATGAAGCAATCGGAAGTAAACAAAGAACCGCTCGGCGAAGGAAATGTCGTGATTTGGAAAAGGTCGGATTTTGAAGGGGCGTTAAAAAATAAAAAATAGAAATTGGCACAAAATTATTCCGAATTTGATAAAAAAATGACGCGCCGCGTCCTCGAACTCGCGTCTTTTGGTGTCGGGCAAGTTTCTCCGAGTCCGCTTGTCGGTTGTGTAATTGTTGACGAATCCGGCGATATTGTCGGTGAAGGAAGTTATATTTTCGACAATATAATTCACGCCGAAGTTTTGGCTTTGAATCAAGCGGGCGAACGCGCACGAGGCGCGACAGCATACGTTTCGCTTGAACCGCATTCGTATCATGGACGCACGAAACCCTGCACGGATGCGCTGATAAGTGCTGGCATTAAACGAGTTGTCTGTCCAATTGAAGACCCGAATCCGCTTGTTTCGGGAAAAGGTTTTGCGGTTTTGCGGGAAACGGGAATCGAAATCGTAACCGGAATTTTGGCGGAAGAAGCGACGAAACTGAACGAAAAATTTTGCGTTTGGCATCAAAAAAAACGCCCGTTTGTGCATTTGAAATTGGCGATGTCTTTGGACGGACGAATTTCTTTAAAAGATTCAGTTTCGACAACGCTTTCGGGAAAAGAA
>CALMEH010000567.1 GCA_937863115.1 uncultured Acidobacteriota bacterium | reverse complement strand
ACGATAAATTTGGCGGTGAAATTCCGCCGATTCTTTCAAATCAAGAGCGCGATGGACGGTTTTACTGCGCGTTTCAAATAAAATCGTGGCAACCATATTCATCAACGCGGTCAAAATCCGGTTGCCGGAAGCTGCGGCAATCGTCTGGTGAAAACGCATATCGTGGACGAGATAATCTTCCGGTGAATCTAAGGACGCAAACATTTCGGCAACTTCTTCCGACAATTCCGCAAGATTTTCACTTGTCGCGCGTTCGGCGGCAAGTCCGGCAACATCCATTTCAATCGCCAAACGTGCTTCAAACATTTCATCGGACGTAAAACCGTGCAGGGAAGCCATCAGCCGCAAAGGATTTGCATCGAGCGCGGGCGATTCGTCCGTGTCGGTTACAAAAGTTCCCGCGCCTTGTTTTGAATGAAGCACACCGACAGCCGCCAATGTGCGGATTCCGGCACGCAGAGTCGGGCGCGAAACGCCGAGCTTTTTCGCCAGATCGCGTTCCGGCGGCAGCCGCATTCCGGGCTTCAAATCGCCGCTGTGAATCATATCCCGAAGCTGACCGACGACTTCCTCGCTCGTCGTCCCATGGCGTTCGGTTTCGATGGTGGTGAACATATCTTCTCGTTTTTTCATAAATCGCGCCTGTCTTTCAGCATAAGCCAGCACGATTTTTGTTTCAATTTCAAATTACCGCATTTAATTTTTCGGCGGCAAAGGCAGGGCAAAAATTTTTATCAAAAGCAACGAAAATGTTTTGCCTTTCGTATTGATTCTTTGATGCGGTGTGCCGCGCGGAATGATTATTAAATCGCCTTTTTTAATTGTAAATGTTTGTCCGCCGATTATTTTCTCCATTCGCCCAATGCGGTTTCTTTGGGATTTTCGAGTTGTCCGCCGAGTGTCAATTCCGCCGAACCTTCGAGAACGTAAAAAACATCATCGGAAGCATCGTGGACTTCAGCAAGAGATTTGTCTTTTTTCGCGTCATATTGCACCGCAACGCGCAATTGCATTCCCGAACTATCAATCAAATCTTCGGTCTTGCTAACTACATCTTTGATTTTTATGTCCGCGTCAATCGAATGCAGAGATTTTTCAATATCGGCAACCTGTTGCTTTTTCTTAACGACAAACGGACGAGTCGGTTTTGAAGGTTCGCGCGTCTGCGCCGTCGAAAAAATCGAAAAAACACTTGTTAAAACTGCCAGAAGAATTATTTTTTTCATAGTTTTATTTTTTTCTTGCTTGAGCCAAAAGCCACGCGCTCAGATCTCTCGCGGCTTGATGATTTTGAAACAAACCGTTCATTTTGCGCCCGTCAACATATTCGTTATAAAGCCAAGGATCGCCGAGCGCGAAAACCGTGCCTTTGCCGTGTTTTGCGACCGCCATAATTTTATCGCCGTTCCAATCTAAAATTGATTGTGCTTTGCCCGAAAGTTTTAAAGTTGAAATTTCCTTCAAATAAAGTTCACGAGCATTTTTGAAAATCAAATTTCCGTTCGGCACATTCACGCGACCTTGTTCGTATTGGTCATTTTTGACGAGGTTTTTGTTGTCTTTATTAAATTCAATACCGAATTGTTTCGCCAACACATTCCAATTATCAAACTCCGCATTGCCGTAATCATTGCCGAGCATCACGAGAACGCCGCCTTTTTTTACCCAATCCGCAATATTTTTCGCGTCCGTTGCGGAAATAAAATTCGGCTTTTCGGTTTCTTTTTCCGTGTCAGGGTCAACGATGATATAAATGCTTGCATTTTTTAGGTTTGCGGCATTCGGCGCAGATGAAAGCGTGTCCAGAATTGCGCCAAACGATTTAAATTGTTCACCGAAAGCATAAAATCCCGGATGATTTTTTTCTTCCCATTTGTAATGCCAAACCGAGCCATCTTTGCGGACTTCGTGATTGAAATAATCATCAAGCAAAACTGTTTTGCCCGCGCCGATTCTGCCGCGTTCGAGCGATTCCATTTCAACCGCCGCCATCACCGCCGGACCTAAGCCTTTTGCGTCGTTTGTCCGCAATTTTTCGGACATATAATATTCAAAACTGCCGTCGCGGTAAGGATTTCCGCCCAAACCGGAAACCGAAACCGTGCCTTCCCAATCGAGAAAACCGTCGGCGCGTTCTTTGATAAATTCCTTTTTAATTCCAGCCCAACCACGATTAACCGTTTTCAAATATTTTTCGGGCAAATAACCGTTGCGAACGCCTTTGGCAATCGCATAAACGAACATCGCTGAACAAGAAGATTCGATATAATTTTTCGGACGCTTCGGCAAATCAATAATGTCATACCAAACGCCCGTTTTTTTGTCTTGATATTTCTCAATCGCTTGGGCTTCGCGTTGCAAAATGGCAATCAATTCAGCACGGCGCGGATGATTTTTCGGGAAATAATCTAATGTATCAACCAGCGCAATCGCATACCAACCCATCGCTCTGCCCCAAACGTGCGGACTCAAACCCGTTTCCTTATTCGCCCATTTTTGCTGCTTCGATTCGTCCCAACCGTGATATAGCAAACCTGTTTTTTTATCGCGCGCGTGGTTTTCCATCCAGACAAATTGATTGGCAATATCGTTCCAATTATCCTCATTCCACACAGCGGAATATTCCGCATAAAACGGCTGTCCCATATACAAACCATCAAGCCACATCTGCCACGGATAGATGTTTTTATGCCAAAATCCGCCTTCCTTTGTGCGCGGATGAGTTTTTAATTGCGAACGGATATATTCGGCAGATCTTTTATATTTTTCGTTATTCGTAACGCGGTAAAGCGTCAAAATTGCGCGTCCGGGCGTAACGTGGTCAATGTTGTATTCGTCCAAATCATAACCTGTTAATTTGCCGTCTTTATCAAACCAAAAATCCATTCCGCGCTTGATGAAATTGAAATATTTCGGATCGCCCGTTGCATACCACATCTGCTCGACGGCTTTGAGTTGAACGCCTTGTTCATACGTCCAATTGCGTGGAATTCCGACGGGTGTTCCGTCGTCTTCGAGCCAAATCCGATTCATCAAAGTGTCGGCAAGACGTGCCGAAAGTGGCTGATTTTTCTGCGCCGATGCGAAATTGGCAAATGCCACTAACAACACAAATAAAATTATAGGTTTCCGAGTTTTCATAATTTATTTTTGCCTGCGAAATACACGAAAAAAACGAAAAATAATATAAAAATATTTTCTTTTTTTCGTGTATTTCGCAGGCAATTATTTCTTCAAATATTTCCGCAGACCAATTTTTGTTTCGCGGATTCCTTCAACCACAAGTTTTGCTATTTCTTCCGCGCCGAGCGGCGAAAAATGCGTGTTGTCGTCCAAACCGTTCGGATAATTCGGGCTTTCGCCTTTTGCTAAAATCAGAAACAATTTTTTCGATTTTTCTTCGCCTAAACTGACGATCAATTTTTCGCTTTCGCGTTGCGCGTCAATCAAAGGTGTTTTGTATTCCTTCGCCACGGCGCGAACGATGTCGGGATATTCGCCGTGCGTGTCGTAAAATTTTCCGTCTTTGTCGAAACGCCTTCTCATTACAGGAGTTAGCAAAACCGGAAACGCTTTTTTGGCGCGGACATCTTCGATAAATTTAATCAGATTTTTGCGATAATCTTCCGGCGGCGTGTAGCGTTCGCCTTTGTCTTTTGACGAATCGTTATGTCCGAATTGGATAAAAACGTAATCGCCGCGTTTCAAATCATCAACAATATTTTGCCAACGACCTTCGGAAATAAAAGTCTTCGTGCTTCGTCCGTTCATTGCGCGATTGTCGATTTTTACTTTATTATCTTTAAAAAATTGCCCGAACATCTCGCCCCAACCCGTCTCGGGACGCTTTTCGTCAAGTTTATTCGCACAAGTCGAATCGCCCGCAAGATAAACAGTTATCGGATTTTTAGCCAAACCAACAACGCTCAAAAGCAAAATCAAAAATGTAAGCGCAAAAATTTTCATAAGATTTTATTGCCCGCGAAACACGCGAAAATAAAACAAAATGTTTTCTTATTTTTCGTGTGTTTCGCAGGTTTCGCAGGCAAACTCTTTAACCTAATTTATCAACAACTTTTCCGTTCATTTTGACGTTTTCGAGTTTGATATTTTTGGCGTTTTTGACGATATTCGCGTTTGTAACTATTCCGAAATCGCAATTTTTCAAAACAATGTCATAAAGCGGAGCATTATCGAGTCCTTGCAGATCAACAACTCTGTTGCAATCTTGCGCGGTCATATTTTCGACAACGAAATTTCTGACAATCGGTGTAAATTCGCCTTTTGCGCCTTCTTCGTAATTAAAATCCATCTCAATCGCCGAGCGTGAAACCTTGCCGACGGTGATATTTCTGAAATAAAGATTTTCGATCTTTCCGCCGCGCGAAGCATTATTTTTAATTCGCAAGGCTGTCCATAAATCGGGCGAATCGAGTTTATTATTTTCAGCAAAAAGATTGCGAAAACCGCCCGAACATTCGCTGCCGACCGTAATTCCGCCGTGTCCGTCTTTGAAAACACAGTTGCGAACGATAATGTTTTCCGACGGAACATTTATGCGTCGTCCGTCATTATTTCTGCCCGATTTAATCGCAATGCAATCGTCGCCCGTGTCGAACAAACAATCTTCGATCAAAACATCTTTGCACGATTCAGGATCGCATCCGTCGTTATTTGGTCCGTGCGTGATGATGGTCAATTTGCGGACAATTACGTTTTCGCAAAGCACAGGATGAACTTCCCACATCGGCGAATCAATGATTTTTACGCCTTCGATCAAGACATTTTTGCATTTGTAAGGCTGAATAAATTGCGGTCGAAGATAGCTGTTTTCGCCGAAAATCCGTTTTTCGACAGGAACATTTTCGTCCATCATTTTATAAAGTTTGTCGCGGTCGGGACGTTGCGAAATTTTGCTCGGATCGCCGCCGTATTTCGGATTTCCGTGCCATTTCCAGAAAAACGCTTTGCCTTGTCCGTCCAATGTTCCTGAACCTGTAATGCCGATATTTGTTTGCTCATACGCATAAATCAGCGGCGAAATGTGCATCAATTCCATTCCTTCCCAGCGTGTGTGAACGAGCGGCAAATAGTCGCTCGGATTTGTCGAAAATTTAATCGTTGCGTCTTTTTGAACGTGAAGATTGACGTTCGATTTCAGATGAATCGCTCCGGTCAACCATTCGCCTTTTGGCACGACAACTCTGCCGCCGCCTTTTTTCGCGCATTCTTCGATTGCCTTCTTAAACGCTTCCGTATTCAGCGTTTTGCCGTCGCCGACCGCGCCGAATTTGGTAACTGAGTAATCTTTTTTCTTAAACTTTGGCGGCTTGATTCGTGCCAAAATCTTCGGATATTCTGTTTTCCAAACGTCCGTTTCTGCCAATGCGATTTTCGGAAAAATTGCAATTGCCGTTCCGCTGATAATTAAATTTTTGAAAAATTCTCGCCGATTTGTCATATTTTTTACTTTATACTTTTTATTTTTTCAAGCCATTTCGGATAATCTTTTTCGATTAATTCGTTCGGTTCGGAAACATACCAGGCGTAACCGTTGCGCCGTTCGGCTTCGATTTCCATTACGTCGTAATGAATCACCGCGTCGCGCCCGATGAAAATCGGTTTCATCGTTTCAAACTCGTAAAATCTTCCCCAGATCGGTGGTGCGTTTTTGTCTTTGACGACGACATTTTCGCCGTTTTTGCGTTCCCATCGAATTCCGTCTATCTTGTTGGATCTATACCAATTTACGGCAGATTCGATCGCATCAATTACGGCTTGATTCGGTTTTGAATCGAGCATCAAAAATCGAATAATTCCGACCGATTCGCCGGCTGTCAAAGATGCCGGTTCAAACTTTCTGGCATTAGCAGGTTTCAAACTGTTTTCGTCATATTGCGCCGCCCAAATCGTTTTTTTACCATTAATTTCGACTTGTAATTTCAAAATCAACGGAATCGCTTTTTCAAAGGCTTTCTCCGATTTTGTGCGTCTTTCTTCATCAACGAACAAATAATCTTCGCGTTTTTTGGCAATCTCGCGCAGAACTTTCAAAACGCCGATCATCGCGTCGTCGTTAAACGTAATGTGGCGCGAATAATTTTTTTGAAGCGGAAAAAATTGCGGAAAAC
>CALMEH010000566.1 GCA_937863115.1 uncultured Acidobacteriota bacterium | reverse complement strand
AACTAGCATACAAGATTTTCAAATATCTATAAAACTATTCTGTCCACTTACTTAATTAAGTGGATAGATTTATTTTATGAATAATATCCACGGAACACACGGAAGGCACGGAAAAGAAATAAAAACATCCGTGTCTTCCGTATTTTTCGTGGATAGATAAAAAAAATATTCACACAACACACGGAAGGCACGGATGTTTTTGACATCAAACTACGGTGTCGTAAAAATCGTAATGATGTCGGAGTATTGCCCGACGGGTTTGTTGTTTTTCAGACAGATACAACGGTATTCGCGTTTTTCGGGTTTGCTGTCCACCGAAGGCGTTTCGTCCGTGTAGGGCGAATTGGTTGGTTCCGCGATGCTTTCCCAATCGCCGCCGTTGCGCCGCATAAACATCTTCACCGAAGGTTGTCCCATCTTCTTAAATGTCAATGAAATTGCATCGTCCGGTTGAGATTGTCCGCTGAGTGTCGGTTTGATGTCGCCGAGCGGAACGGGCGGTTTCGGCGCATCGTGAACGCCCAAATCGGCTAAGGCTTCATCGGTGTGGTTCGGATGATTTTTCAGGTAGTTATACACTGACTTCCCGCGGGCTTCGATGCCCGGTTTGGGAGGTTTGGCGGTTGGCGGCATCGGCGGAATGTCTATTGTCGGATATGGTGCGGGCGGCACATTTGGGTCGCCTTCCATAAAAGCCGATTTGTAGGCAGAGAACTCGGCAACTTCGTCATCGAGTATCTGCCGCACCAGCCGCAAATGACTATAAACAATGTAATCATCGCTCATCTGGTCTAATTGCGGTTGTGTCAAACCAAATTGCGCTGCGTGGTCGGTGGCTTTTAAAGCCCAAATTTGCAGAAGATCCTCTACTTCTGCTTCTTTATACGGAAATGCCATAATTTTACCTCACAAAGCATTTCTCGGATTTCGGACAACAAATGACCTGAACTTTCGTCCGGCAGATGAAAACGCCAAACTGAATTAGCTCTGACATTCTCCATCTTATCCGAAACAATCCCAATAAATTATTGCCCAAAATCTGATATTTTGCCCTGTAAAACTAACACCCCAGGTTAGAATCGCTTCGGATTTTCTCAGTATAACTCTAAATCTACCTGATGACTAGCATTTTTTTATCGGTTAAGGTAATGGCTCAATAAAAAGATTTTTCTAGGTAAGTAGGCGGACAGATTTATTTTATGAATATTAACCACGAAAGA
>CALMEH010000565.1 GCA_937863115.1 uncultured Acidobacteriota bacterium | reverse complement strand
GCCGACTGATAAGGCACAAAATAGTTCGGGCGTTTTGGCTTACGTCGAAATCGAAGCACTTGCCGACGGAAAACCGCAAATTGCGTTCGAGGGCGATATTTTGAATTTCTTAACCGCAGACGGGAAGAATTTTACCGTTAAATTTTAATTATGTCATTCGTCATTCGTCATTCGTTATTCGTCATTCGTTTTTTGCAGTTTTGCGAAGGACTAAGGACAAAGAACAAAGGACAAACCGGCTTCAGCCTTTTGGAGTTAATTATCACCTTGGCAGTTTTGTCAATTTTGGTGATGGGAACGATTCCGCTTTCGCAAAATGCGATTAAACGGCAGAAGGAATTGCGTTTGCGCGAATCTCTGGCTTTGATGCGAAATGCGATTGATGAATTCCGGCGCGATACGATTGGTGCTTGTGCAGGCGGCGCACAGTCGAGCGGAAACCAAGCTCAAACCGGACAAAATATTCCGCCTGATCCCCGAAGCCGTGTGGTAATTGACGATTGCGAAATTTTCGATACGCTCAATCTCGACCGTTATCCGCCGACTTTGGAAATTTTAGTTGAAGGCGTAAAAGTTAGAGCGCGAGGGTTGGACACGACATCGAGAGGTGGCGTATTTAACGGAAACGCGACCGAATCAAGCGAAGCTAAAGAAGTTACAAAAATTTATCTGCGCGAAATTCCGATTGATCCGATGACGGGCGAAAAAGATTGGGTTTTGCAATCGTCGTATCAAGCAAAAGACGACGGCAGTTGGGACGGCGTAAATGTTTTCGATGTCCGCTCGAAATCGGACGAAGAAGCGTTTAATGGTGAGAAATACAGCGACTGGTAAGAGAAAGGGAGAAGAAGCGATGAGGAGAAAAAGTATTCGTAATCAGAAAGGATTTTCGTTGTTGGAGCTGATGATCGGAATGTTTATCATCGTTATTCTGCTTTCCGTTGCTTTGCCGACTTATCAGCGAAGTGTTCAATATGCGCGGGAAAAAGTTTTGGAAGAAAATCTCTGGCAAATGCGCCGCGCGATTGACCAATATGCCGCCGATAAAGGCAAACTTCCTGAATCAATAGACAAACTTGTCGAAAACAAATACTTGCGTGAAAAACCGATTGATCCGATTGCCGAAAAAACTGAATGGAAAGAAGAATTCGGCGACGATCCGAATTCAAATGAAAACGGGCAAGGCTTAAAAGACGTTAAAAGCCAAGCGGACGGCGAAGATTCCAACGGCAAAAAATATTCGGATTATTGATATTTGCGAACTGCGATTTTTTGATAGTCAAAGTTTTTGATATTAAATGAATTTTTCGACAACCAAACAAATTGCAAATCGCAAATTGAAAATCGCAAATAAACACAATGTTTTCATCACTTACACAACCAAATTTTCCAAAAGCCGCGCTCGGACTCGAACGTGATAGTTTGACCGCATTGGCTTTGAAAAAAGAAGGGCGCGGACGTTTCGGCATTCGTCAGGCGGCGACAATTGGTTTGCCGACAAATCTGCTCGTGCCGAGTTTTACTGACCGAAATATCTCAAATTCAGAGGAAATGCTCGCGTTTCTCAATGAAGCTGTTGTCAAATCGGGTTTGCAAGGTCAAAAGCGTTGGTCGGTTTCGCTACCGAGCAACACTGCGCGGACAGCGATTTTGACGATGGAAACCGAACCGGCTACAAAAAATGAATTCTCGGAAGTTTTCGATTGGAAAGCAGAAAACGTCTTTGGTATTTCAGCCCGAGAAATGCGCGTTTCAAGCCGTAAAATTTCACCTGACACAAACGGCAAGTCGCGCTATTTTGCCACCGCTGTCAAACTTTCCGTAATTGACGAATACGAAACGCTTTTTGAGCGCAAAGGTTGGCGAGCCGGTTTGATTATGCCGCGTGCGGTCAGCGAAGCAAAATGGCTTTCTGGTGCGAGTGCTGACACCGATTCGCTTTTGATTAGCTCGCAATCCGACGGATTTACGGCGTTACTATTACGCGGCGATGAGCCTGTTGTTATTCGTAGCGTAACCTGCACAGATGACGAACGCGACGATGAAATTTATCGGCTTTTGATGTTTTACCGCGATCGTTTGGGTGGCGAAACTAATGTAAATTTTCTCGAAAGATTATTGCTCGTCGGCAAAAATTTTGCTCCCGCAAAACTCACCGAAATCGCCGCTGAAGCACTTGGCGAAGCCTTAGAAGTTTTGCGCCCCGAAGATGTCGGCTTGAACTTGCCCGTGCAAGATTTGAGCTTCGACGAACTTGCCGCGCCTGCCGGACTTGCTTCTTACGGTTTCTAGTTTCAGGTTTCGGGTTTCGGGTTTTTGTCTTGGAATGTTAATAATTTAACCGATAATCAAGTGTCGGAAACTAGAAACCAGAAACTTGAAACTAGAAACTAATTTTATCCGTATAAACAAAGCATCATGACGACACAAGCAATCGCCTTGGAAAAGATAAAAAAAATGACGGACGGCGAACTGATTACAAATGCAATAAGTGGGCGCGAAGACGGATTTGAAGAACTCGTGCGCCGTTATCAGCGTCCGATTACGAATTATGTTTATCGGATGCTCAATAATTACGATGCTTCGCTCGATGTAACGCAGGAAGTTTTTATCAAAGTCTATAATTCTCTGGCGCGTTACAGTTCCGACTACAAATTTTCGACGTGGCTTTATCGCATCGCGCACAATGCGGCGATTGATTATATGCGCCGAAACTCGGTAATTCAAACAAGCATCGAAGCCGAAAATGCCGACGGCACATATCAAATCCAAATCGAAAGCCCGAATCCGACTCCCGAACAAGAGCGCGAACGTAGCGAATGGCGCACGGAAATCGAATCGGTTGTCCGATGTCTTCCGGGAGTTTATCGTGAGTTGATTCTTTTGCGGCATTCGCAAGATTTGAGTTATGACGAGATTGCCGAAATCACGAACTTACCGCTTGGAACCGTCAAAAACCGGCTGTTCCGGGCGCGTGAGATGATGCGCGAGATTTTTGTCGAGCGCGGTTTTACAGGGATTTAATTTTAGCTTAAAACAGGAGAAACTTATTTATGTATAATATGCAACCGCAAGGAAATATGTCTTTGCAAACGCCCGACGAAAAACAAATGGGCTTGTTTCTACATTTGTCGCAACTATTGAATTATGTTATTCCTTTTGGCGGAATTGTTGCGCCGATTGTGCTTTGGCAAATGAATAAAGATAAAATGCAGGCTCTTGATGCCCACGGCAAGATGGTAACAAATTGGCTCATTTCGTCCTTAATTTATTGGGTTGTTAGCGGAGTTTTGGCGATTGTTCTAATCGGTTTTTTGGGAATGCTTGCTTTATTTGTTATGGGCATAGCGTTTCCGATTATGGGCGCAATTAAAGCCAACAATGGCGAATTTTGGGAATATCCTTTGACGATTAAATTTATTAAATAAAAAATGTTCGTAGCTCCGCCTTTAGGCGGTTTCCGCTGTTAATTTAAGAACTTTGCGGGAAAAAGAAAACCCGTCTTAAGGTGGAACTACAAACCAAATATGAAATTGCAAACTGCACAATCAAACGAACTTTGCCCGCGTGAAGAAATCGTCGCTTATATAGACGGCGAAGTTGAACCGCGCCGCGAATTCGAACTTGAAATGCACTTTGCGGTTTGCGCGTCTTGCAGTGAGGAATTGAACGCGCAGAAAAAATTGCTTTGCGCTCTCGATTCAGTGCTTTTGACGGAAAGGGAAGTTGAGCTTCCGGCAGATTTCACAAAAATCGTGGTTGCCAAAGCCGAATCTAATGTTAGCGGTTTGCGCCGTCCGCAGGAACGCCGAAATGCGTTGTTTATTTGCGCGGCTATGTTTTTACCGCTGTTGATTTGGTTTGGCGCGGAAACCGAAGCGGTTTTGGCGACGTTTAGAAATTTCGGCGAACAGATTTTTGCAGTCGGCGGTTTGGTTTTTCATCTTATTTACGATTTGGCTGTCGGTTTCGCGGTGATTTCTCGTTCGTTGAGCAGTCAATTCGTTTTTAATTCGATTGCCTCGGTAGTTTTTCTTTTGATTATTTTCATTTTTTCTCTCATTACGGTTTCACGACTCGTGATTCGATTTAATCGCGCATAAGGTTCAATAAATTGAAACGATTTTTTAAGCGAGTGCGTAATAAAAGTCAGATTGAATCTGTGCTGAAAAGCTCAAGTGAAGAAAAGTGATTAATACGGCATCGCAAAAAAAAATCTCAACAAATCTACAAATCCCCTTTGGACAAATTCTTTGGGGATTTGTTTTTATTTTGTGCGCTTGTTTCGCTGTTTATTCGCAAAATGTTTCGCTTTCCGAAGATCAACAAACGCTCAACGTCGGCGATGCAAAAGGTCAGGAAATTTATTCCTTCGGTAAGAAAGTAATTATCGAAAAAGAAGCTAAAGGCGTTTTATCGTTTGGCGGCGATATTGAAATTCGCGGCAGAGTCGAAGGCGATGTTGCGACAATCGGCGGAAATATCGTCCAAAAAGAAGGCGCGTTTATTGGTGGCGACGTAATTGTTTTCGGCGGAACATATCGCGCGGAAAGTCAAACTCCGCTTCGCAATGAAGGCAAGGAAACCGTGATGTTGGCGATGTTTGAACAAGAACTGCGCGATTTTGCGAACAATCCGGCGCAGATTCTTTCGCCCTCGCTTTCGTGGTCATTTCTGGTCCAACGACTAATTTCGATTCTTTTTTGGTTTATCATTTCGCTTGCATTAACAACCATCGCGCCAGGTGCAATCAGCCGTGCTGTGGCACGGTTTCGGCTTTCCGCACTCAAGGTTTTTGCCATCGGATTTTTCGGTTTTTTGCTGACTATTTTCGGCGTGATTGCCGGATTAAACTTTTTGCCCGATTATATGAGTGCGATTGTCGGGTTTATGGCGTTTTTATTACTGGTCTTCGGATATGTTTTCGGTCGTGCTGCACTGCAAATGACCATCGGGAAAATTTTGCAAAAGAACATTCTGTCGGAAAAACGTCAATCCGAAACGAGTGCGCTTTTTATCGGCGTGATTTTTTGGACAGTTCTGCTATCAATCCCATATATTTGGACAATCGCGCTTTTGACACTTTTCTCAGCCAGCATCGGGTTGGTTCTGACCGCGCGTTCCACAGATCACTCCTTCGGAAAGTAGGGTGAAAAAGTAAAAAGTAAAAGGTAAAAAGTAAAAAGTAAAAATTTGGGATAACGATTTCATTTTTTACTTTCTACTTACATTTTACTTACAATTCTTTACATTTTCCGAGAAACTTTTCTTGTATAATCTACGTCTTTATAGAGTGTCTATAAAAAGCAACGGCATTTTTGCAGTTTGCGTGAACTAAAGTGATTCTAAATTTAAAAGCGAGAAAATTTGTAATGCGAAAAATATTTCTATTAACCTTGTTTGTTTTCTGCGCGTTGGTGCTTCCGGCGGCGGCACAAGGCATTAAACAAAATTTGGCAAGCGGCGAAGTTACCGCCATTAGTGATTCTAAAATCACTCTAAAAACGACGGACGGCGTGATTGATGCAATGTTGTCAACAACGACCGAATACAAGCGCGTTCCGCCCGAAAATCCGAGTTTGAAAGCGGCGGTTGCGTCGAGTTTTGCGGAAGTCGGTGTGGGCGATAAGGTTTTAATCACTGGTTTGGTGGCGGACGACAAAAAAACGATGCCTGCAAAAGCGGTCTATATTTTAAGCAAATCCGACATCGCGCAAAAACAACAAAAAGATCAAGAATGGCGGACACGAGGAATGTCGGGAAGAATTA
>CALMEH010000564.1 GCA_937863115.1 uncultured Acidobacteriota bacterium | reverse complement strand
GTTTCGATTTGATAAGTTTCGCCGTATTTGCTGACAACGCCCGTAAAAACGGCATCGGCTTTGAGCAGTCTGCCGAGCGTTTGTGCGTCTTTTTGATTTTCCAAAACTTTGCTTCCGGGCGTAACAAAACGAAATTTGAAAGATTCACTGTGTTTAATTTGTCGGCTCAAATCGTCGGCAATAGCTAAGCCTAAAAACTCGTCTGCATTGGTTGGAGTTTCGATTTGAAACGGCAAAACGGCAAGCGTTTTAATATCCGCCGTAATGATTATTGATTTGCTTTCATACTTTCGCGCCGTGAATTGCCACACCAACAAACCGCCTGCCGCAAATAAAAAAATCAAAACCGCCGCGATGGATTTTCCCGTCAGCCAATATTTTTCTTCGATTTTTTCTTCGAGTTTGACGCGCAAAATCGAGCGTTCTTCAATCAAGGAAACTTCGGTTTCTTCAAAAACTTCGCGCACTTCGCCCGTAAAACGATAGCCGTGACGCGGCACGGTTTCGATTCGGTTTTTGCCGTCCGAAAGTGCTTTGCGAAGCGCGTAGATATTTTGCGTCAGGTTGTTTTCTTCGACAAACGAATCTGCCCAAACACTTTTCAGCAAATCATCTTTTTTAACCAAACGTCCGTTGTTTTGCACCAACACGAGAAGCGTGTCAAAAGCCCTTGCCTGAAGATGAACCGGCTCGCCGCCGCGCAAAAGTAGCCGCTCGGATTCATCAAGCCGAAACTCGCCGAATTCATAAAATTTTTTGTCCGGTTCGGGCATAAATTGCCGCCTAATCGAAAAATTAGAAAAAAATTAGAAATTCCTAATTATTTTTACGCCGCTTTCGTGGGAAAACAGTTTCACGACTTTTTTTAATGCGGCAATTATAACAGTTTTTACCGCACAGGCAAAAAAAATGAAACCGAAAAAAATCACGCGAACAATGGAAATCACACTTGAGCAGAGCAATTTGCGGTTTTCCGTGACAAATCGGCGAAAAGTTTTCGGTGATTGCGGAAGATGCGGAGAAAGAACCAGACTTCTGCCACCCGAAGAAATTGCCGATGTTTCGCCACGTTTGATTTACTGTTTGGTTGAAAGCCGAAAAGTTTATTTTACGGAATTGCCCGATGATTCATTGCTGGTTTGTGGCGAATGCGTCGGGCGCGAAAAAAGAATTTGGATTGAAAAAAATATTTGATTTCAAAAAGAGGAGGTAATCAAAAAAGTGAGAAAATTTAATTTAATGATATTGGTGATAATGGCTTTTTTTACAGTCAACGTCAGCGCGGCAACTTTTATAGTCAATACAACGGCAGATACGCAGGACGCAAATCAGGGCAATGGTGTCTGCGCCGATTCGGGCGGAATGTGTTCGCTGCGGGCGGCAATTTCGGAAGCCAACGCGCTTGCCGGAGTGGACACGATTACGCTTCCCGCCGGAACTTATACGCAAACTTTGACAGGTGGTGAAAATAATAATGTGAGCGGTGATTGGGATATAAATTCGGATATAACCATCAACGGCGCAGACCCTTTGACGACAATTGTTCAGGCGAATGCCGCGCCGGGCGTGGCAATCGAAAGAGTTTTTCACGTTCGATTCGTTGTCGCGGGAATGGTCGTGAATATCAACGGCGTAACGATCCGAAACGGCAGAAACGCGGGAAATGTTTTCGGTGCGGGAGTTCGGCTCGATGTGGGTGCGGGAACTTTGAATATGGATAATGTTGTTGTCCGAGACAATCGGAACGCATCGAGCGGCGGCGGTATTTCGATGTCAGCCGCAACAGGTTCGACTTTGAATGTTACCAACAGCACGATTACCGAGAATATTGCGGGTTCAAATACTGCCGGAACGAGCGGCACGGGCGGCGGAATTCATATCAATAACTCTCCGGCAATGCTTAATATTACAAATTCGACCATTTCCAACAATACGGCACAATCCGGCATTACCTTTGGACTCGGGGGCGGAATATCGTGCAACGGAACGGTGGATATTGTTGATACGACCATTTCGGGAAACATGGCAACTTCATCAGTCAACAGTTCATTCGGCGGCGGACTCTATATTGCCAGCGGAACGACAACCGTTAGAAGTTCTACGGCAAGCACGTTGCGCGGTTCGCCAAACGGCTCGTCTATCAGCAACAACACCTCGACCAGCACGGCAGGTCCCGCATTTTTCGGCTTTGCGGGCGCAGCTTATAACCAAAACTCCATATTGGTGATGATTGCTGTGAACATTTCTGCCAATGTATGCCTCGCTCACATAGTTCGCACGATTGCTTCAACGGGAAACGCTTCGACCACAATCAGAGACAGCACAATCAGCGGAAATACCGCATCGGGTGAAGGCAGCGGGGTTGCAAACATTGTCGGCTCGACTTTCGATGCAACGACGACGATTGAAAATTCGACGATTAACGATAATACAACTTCAGGTGGCACGGCTGTCGGCGGCGGCGCATTGAATTTTTCGGGCGGAACGGGAACGGCAACAACCAATTGTCTGAATTCAACGATTAGCGGAAATATTGCCGGAGGAAGCGGAGGCAATATCCATAATCAGCAAAATGTGGGCGTGGCGAATTTTAACCTCAACTTTTGCACGGTTGCCAACGGCACTGCACCGGTCGGGGGAGGAATTAATAATCCCGACGGAGTAGTTAATTTAAAAAACAGTATTGTCGCCGGTAGTGCTAACACACTCGGCGGAATTATTGCATCTCAAAATTATAATCTTGTTGAAACCATAACCGGCGGCGTATTTGATGCAATGCCGAATGATATTGTCGGAGTAAGTCCGCAACTCGGTCCGTTACAAAATAACGGCGGAAACACTCAAACGCATTTTCTTTCCTTAACAAGTCCGGCGGTGGACCAAATACCTTTTAAGATAAACGGTTGCGACACCATAAATTTTGACCAACGAAGGTTTGATCGTCCTGATATTTCGGATAATTTACGTTGTGATATGGGTTCGGTTGAAATCAATTCCAGACCTCCCTTCAACCGAAATTTGGATTTTAATGGCGACGGTAAAACGGATTTTGCGGTTACTCGAGATGTCGGATTGAGTCCGAGCGGTGCGACCAATCAGTTACGCTGGTTTATAAATAACAACGGAACGACAATTACAAACGCTTTCGATTGGGGCGTTGCAACGGACAAAGTTGTTCCGGCGGATTATGACGGCGACGGCAAAACGGACATCGCCGTTTGGCGACCTGTTTCAAGCGGAGAGCCTTTAGGCAATGCTTATTTCTATATTTTCAGCAGTCAGCTTCAAACTTTGAGATTTGAAGATTTCGGACAAACCGGCGATGATCCTTTAGTTACGGGCGATTTTGACGGCGATGGAAAAGCTGATCCGGCAGTCTATCGTGAAGGTGTCGGCACGGGCGCACAGAGTCGTTTCTTTTATCGCGGCTCAAACAATAATCCGACGGGAAATATTACTTATGTTCCGTGGGGCATAAGTGGTGATAAACCCGTGCCGGGCGATTTTGACGGCGACGGCAAGGACGATTTTGCTGTTTTGCGTAACAACGGTTCGCCAACTTATTACATAAATCAATCAACACAAGGAATTACATACGCCGGTTTCGGTTTGACAACTGACAAGCCTGTTCCGGCGGATTACGACGGCGACGGCAAAACCGACATTGCCGTTGTCAGAAATTCCGGCGGAAATATCGAATGGTTTGTCGCCTCTTCGCTTTCCGGCGAAACGCTGTTTAAAGG
>CALMEH010000563.1 GCA_937863115.1 uncultured Acidobacteriota bacterium | reverse complement strand
CCGACATATGTTTGGACAGTTAAAGACGGAAAGATTCTAGAAGGTCAAGGAACTTCATCTATAAAGGTTTTGCCGGAAGTAGATCAGATATTAGCAGCAGTTGAAATCAAAGGATTGGCGGAGAGATGCTCGCTAACAGCCGAAGATAGTGTAATAATTTGTTCGCCATCTCCTTATTTAGTTGCTGGATTTTCTACACAATCAACAAAAATCAACAAAGCCGAACTTGATAATTTAATTGTCGAACTTCAAAATAATCCGACCGCGAAGGCATTTATTATTGAATATTTTGCCCAATACACATCGCAAAAAATGATTAGTGAGAAAATCCGAAAAACTCGGGATTATTTGATTAATGTTAAAGGAATAGACGAAAACAGATTCAAAATTACGACCGTTTCGCTTAATGAAAACCAAACCAAATTTTGGATTATTCCCGCTGGTGCAAAATTTCCCGAACCATAAAAAGCTGTGTTCAAATCAAAGACAAATTATAAATTATAAATTTCGGTTTTCGGGTTCAAAATTAACATAAAAAAGCGTCCGTTTTTGCATACAAAGAAACGGACACTTTTTTTATTTCATAATTATCTAAAAATCATAAAAATCTTTCAAAAATTATGCAATAAGAATTTAATTTAGCGTTCTACATCTGTGTTTTTACACAAATTTATCTTGAAGAATTTTAATTTTATGATGTTAAGAAAATTTCGTTTACATTTTTCCGCGATGATTACCGCGTTGGTGTTGGTTTCTGTGTTGTTTTCCTCAAATGCCAAGGCGTGCGAAGAGGAACCGCAAACTTTTCTTTCGCTTTATATGAACAGCAATTTGGTTGTTACCGCCAGATTTGACAGCGAAAGCAAGCCGATAAAATCGAATGAAGATGAATACGGCTACACATTGGATAGTGAGCGCAATCTGGTTTTCACGAAAATTTACAAAGGGCAAACCGAATTGGAATCGGTTTCATTGGATTATTCGCAATATGTTTCAAATCCGAACCAAGACACTACCGAAAATGAGCAAAATGTAGATGAACATTATTATTTCGATTTTTCAAAAATCAAAGTCGGCAAGGAATATCTTTTCTTTCTGACTCAGAATAAGGAAGACGGCAAATATTACGTTACCGATTATGTTTCGGGCGTAAGAGAAATCGAGAAAAATTTGTCTTTCTACGAAAAAAATCTGAGCGAACTCGGCAGAATCGTGGCGGCAAAATCTAATCAATACGAACTTTTGACCGAATGGATTGTTAAAAATATCGAAAATGCCGAAACCCGCGAAGACGGAATCGGAGATTTATCGGAAAGTTTCTATGGTTTGACTTATCAAGACGAAGATCCGATTTTCAAAGGTAAAGGTCCGTTTGTTGTAACCGAAGAAGGTTACGGAGTTTATACGGTCGGTGTGGCGAAACACTTGACGCAGACTCAAAAAGACCGAGTTTCTAACGTGCTTTATCCGATGCTTGAAAAAGCGTGGACGGCGGAAAAACCGCAATATGTAAATTACGGAATCTCCGCAATTTTAGGCGGTATTGATAAACCGCGCTTGGCAAATTTTACATATAATTCGTTGCAAAGCGTCGGCAAAAAAGACAATCAAAGAAAATCAATGATTACGGATTTTTTGGTTAATGCGATTGGCGACGGAGAGTTATCAAGTCTTTATTACGAACTGCAAGAAATCGAATACCAAATCGAGGAAGCCAAAAACGACAATACGCCGCAGGGCAAAAAGCAGTTGAAAGATTTGACCATCTTGAAAGACACGAAATCAAAAAATTTCGACAAGCGTTTCAAATTTTTGCAAAGCAAAAACTTTGTAATTGAAAGCACAGAATCCTAATCGCGGCTGGTCCGTGTAAAAACTAAAAAAGGTTTCCGTAAATTGCGGAAACCTTTTTCTGTTAAATGGAGAAATCGGAATTTTTATTCAGATGCAACCTTCGCCGGTTCGAGATTTGGTGCAAGCAGATGAATAATAAGCAAAGCAATCAGATAAGCCGAAGCCGCGATTGCAAAAATCGGGAGATAACTGCCCGTTGAATCAAGAATATAAGCGACCAATTTGGCAATAAACATTCCGCCGATTGCGCCCGCCATTCCGCCGATGCCGACAACCGAACCGACTGCCTGTTTCGGAAACATATCCGAAGCAGTTGTAAAAATATTCGCCGACCAACCTTGATGCGCTGCCGCCGCGATGCCGATAAGAACGACGGCAACCCAAAGATTTGAAGTTATCGAAGC
>CALMEH010000562.1 GCA_937863115.1 uncultured Acidobacteriota bacterium | reverse complement strand
GAAGCGCAAACTCAGCATCTTTTTAACATCAAAGCTGACCGCATTATGGATTTTTCGGCAAATTATCGTTTTACTGGTGTGCAAGGCAACCCGATTGGCGCGATTCGGCGTAAAGGTATGCGTTCGATTTGGAAGGCAAATTATGAAGTTGCCGACGGCGCAGGCACACACGTTTTAAATATCAATGAAGAAAACGGTTGGGTTAAAGTGATGGATGCTCTTTTTGGCGAATTGCCAATTGTCGGTATGTTTGCCGGTTATGTTTTTAACCCGACATACATTATTTCTCGAATTGACGGAACGCCTGTGGCACGGATCGCCAAACAACCGGCGTTTATGCAGGGCGAATTTAAGTTAGAACCTGTTATACAACTTGCGGGCGATGAAGAAACACGAGTTTTACTTGGTGCTTTAACAATGACTTTGCTCGAAAGAATGCGTGGGTAAAAGTATAATGTAAAAAGTAAAAAGTAAAATCCGATTCTAATTTTGATTTTGCATTTTTACTTTTTACTTACAAAGGTTATGAAAGACGAAACGCCGATTCGTCGGCAATATCTTGAAATCAAAGCCAAACACACGGACGCGATTTTATTGTTTCGTCTGGGTGATTTTTATGAGGCTTTTGATGATGATGCGCGGCTTCTTGCGCGTGAATTAGATATTGTTTTAACCTCAAAACCGATGGGCAAGGGAATGCGTGTTCCGCTTGCAGGTGTGCCGCATCATTCTTTGGAAAGACATCTGGCGACATTGATTTCACGCGGTCATCGGGTCGCAATTTGCGAACAAACTTCTGCCGCCCCCATAAAAAACAAAGACGGAAAAAAGTTAATTGAACGAAATGTCGTCCGCATTGTAACTGCCGGAACAATCATCGAACCTAATCTTTTAAACAGTAAATCAAACAATTATCTTGCCGCATTTATCAGCAACGGCGTTCGTGCGGGAATTGCTTACGCCGATATAACAACGGGCGATTTTGCAGCAACCGAGATCGAAAACCGTGATGCTTTGGGAGAACTTTCAAGGCTTGCACCCGCAGAAATTTTAATTACGGAAACCGAAAATGAATTGACCAATCGCGATTTTCCCCGCTTCGTAACACGATTGAATGCCAATTTATTTAAATTTGAAACCGCAAAAAATATTCTCCTTAAACACTTTAACACAACAACCTTGAAACCTTTCGGGATTGATGATGCGCCGTTGGCAGTTTCGGCGGCTGGGGCAATAATTGCTTATTTAAAGGAAACCCAATTTGCCAATTCGGAAAATTTAACCCGTTTAACAAGTTATGATTTTTCGGAGTTTATGATGCTTGATGCAAATACCTTGCGAAATCTTGAAGTTTCAGAAAGTTCGTCAGGTGCATCACTTTTATCATTAATTGACCACACTGAAACACCGATGGGTGGAAGATTATTGCGTAAATGGCTGCGCCAGCCTTTGCTTGATGTTAAGGAGATTTTCCGCCGGCAGGAATATCTCGGATGGTTCAAGGAAAATTCCAACGTAAGAAATGCAATACGGGAAATTTTGGCGAATATTAAAGATTTAGAACGTCTTTCAAGTCGCGCTAAAGCCAATTATATTTCGGCATCTGAGCTTCGAGCCTTGGGGAAAAGTCTTGAATTAATTCCGCAACTGAAAAAATTTGTGCAAAAAGATACAATTCGATTCAGTCAAATTTTAGCACAACTTCCCGTTTGCGCGAAAACTTCAAATTTAATAGATTCGGCACTTTCGGATGAATTGCCGATACGCCAATCTGATCAAATTGGCGTTATCAGACGCGGTTTTTCCGAAGAACTCGATAAACTGCGGGAATCCCTGCAAAATGGTAAAAACTTTCTTGCCGAACTCGAAAGCCGAGAACGCGCCCGAACCGGCATCAAATCTTTGCGCGTCGGGTTTAACAAGGTTTTCGGTTATTATATCGAAATTACGAAATCGAATTTACATCTTGCGCCCAGCGATTACACACGCAAACAAACGCTTGTTCCGGCGGAAAGATTTATTACCCTTGAACTCAAAGAACACGAATCTCTTGTAATACACGCGCAAGAACGCATTGCCGAACTTGAAAACAATTTGTTTCGACAAATTTGTGCCGAAGTAGGAAAAAACAGTCAAGAAATTCTTCTTGCGGCAAAAACCATTTCTTATCTCGACACTATTTGCGCTTTGGCAGAAGTTGCCGATGAAATGAATTTTAATCGCCCAACAGTGAATGAAACTTCCCTTTTGCGGATTAAAAAAGGGCGACACGCATCATTGGAAAAAATTTTGGAAGGTAAATTTGTTGCCAATGATGCGGCACTTGGCGGAAACGGTGCGCCCCAAATTGCTTTGATAACCGGACCGAATGCGAGCGGAAAATCCACATATTTACGGCAAATCGCGTTAATTGTAATTTTGGCACAAATCGGCTCATTCGTTCCGGCAGATGAGGCGATTATCGGACTTTGCGACAGGATTTTTACGCGCATTGGTTTGTATGACAGTATCGGCACGGGCGAATCAACTTTTATGACCGAAATGATTGAAACTGCCGAAATTCTACATCATGCTACACCGCATTCGTTGATTTTGCTTGATGAATTAGGGCGCGGAACTTCAACATTTGACGGCTTGGCAGTCGCCCAAGCGGTGGTTGAATTTATACACAATCATCCGAAATTACAAACCAGAACACTGTTTGCAACGCATTATCACGAGCTTGCCGAACTTGAGAAAGTATTGCCGCGACTTGAAAACTTTCACTTTTTAATCGAAGAAAACACCGGAGAGTTGACCTTCAAATATAAACTCGAACGCGGCACGGCTTTAAAAAGTTACGGCGTTTATGCTGCAAAACTTGCCGGACTCCCAAAACCTGTTGTCCGTCGCGCCGAAACGCTTTTGAATGAATATGAAGCGGAAAATTCCAAAACTCAAATGCCGAATTCCAAATTCACAGGACAATCGACAATTGAAAAAATTCTCAATGAAATTGATACCGATTCGCTTTCACCGGTTGAGGCTTTAATGAAACTTTATGAACTCAAAAAGTTGGCAAAACCGACAAAAATAAGCGAAAATAAAATGGAATTAAAACTTGCCACAGGCTAATATTATGACCCTTTCTTTCGGGAAAAAATTTATCGCCACAAAAATAATACTTATAAGGCTATACAGCAAATTTTGGGAAGAAGACGTTTTAAGCAGTTCGGCGCAGGTCGCATTTTATCTTTCCTTTTCGTTATTTCCGCTATTGCTTTTTTTGGTAAATCTTTTCGGATTAATATTAGGTAGTGCAACCGATTTGCGCGACGAACTTTTTTCTTATCTGGAGCAAATAATGCCGCTTCCTGCTTATCTGTTGGTGCAGAAAACTATTTTGGAAGTCTCCGAAAACAGTTCGGGAGGCAAATTAACACTTGGTTTTTTAGTGGCTTTTTGGTCTGCTTCCGCCGGAATGGACAGCCTTCGTATTGCCCTTAATCACGTTTATAAAATCAAGGAAGATCGCCCTTGGTGGCGCACAAAACTCGAATCATTAACGATGACGCTTTTACTGATTTTTCTACTTTCATTCGTCTTGGGAATCGTTTTTTATGGTTGGAAATTTCTTTCGGCACTGCTTTCATTGATAAATCTCCCAATTGAATCGTTTTGGATATTGACCACAATTCAATGGATTTCGTTTATTATTGTTCTTCTTTTAACATTCGGAATGATTTATAATTTCCTACCGAATATCAAAGATCACAAACGAAATTGGATTTCTTATGGTTCGGTTACGGCAATTATATTATGGCTTTTGTTGACCAATGGTTTTCGGGTTTATCTCGATTTTTTCAATAATTATGATAAAACCTACGGTTCACTCGGCGCAGTTATAATTTTGATGCTTTGGCTTTATTTGACAGCTTTGGTGATCCTCATCGGTGGCGCGTTGAATTCGGTTTTGGCGGAAATTTCTCAAGAGAAACTTGCGTTAGAAGGCAAAAAGGAAGCGATTGATATATTAAATTATTTCTTAAAGCGGCAAGTCCTGAGATGCTTCAAAAATTAAAAGAATTGGGAAGAAAAAAGACTTTTACCGAAGGCGAAGAGATTTTTGCTGAAAACCAAAGAGCGGAGTTTTTGCCAATAATTTTGAACGGCAAAATAAAAATGGTGCGTTTTCCCGAAGTCGGTAAAGAAGTAATTATCGGAGTTTTTCAAACAGGAGAAATGTTTGCAATTCCTCCTGTTTTTGATGGGAAAAAATATCCTTCAACAGCAATTGCAATGGAAGAAACTCAGCTTTTGCTGCTTTACCGGAAAGATTTTCTTCAACTTTTGAAGAATTCAAGCGAGTTTTCTTTTGCAGTTATCAATTGGATGTGCGAAATGTTGCGCGAAAAAACTGCAACCATCAATAATTTAGCGACTTCCTCACCCGAACATCGAATCGGACATATTTTGCTTTACCTTGTTGAAAAGGAAAATGTGCAAGCACCTGTAAAAATATCCCTTCGTCGTCAAGACATCGCAGAAATGGCTGGTTTGACAACTGAAACAACGATTCGTGCGGTCCGCAAACTTGCCGATAAAAATTTACTCAAAATTGTTCACGGCAAAATTATTTTGGACGAACCGCAATCTTTACGCGATTTTCTACAATGATTTTATTCCAAATTCAGTTTTTTTTCCTTGCCAAGCGACTTTTTCACAAAAATCAAACCAAGCGCAAACCAAACGAAAGCCGCCGCGCCGATGGCGAAAATAGTATCGCCGAAAAGCCGCATCCAACGCAAAAACTGCATCAAATCAGTTTGCATAAATTCGGGCGAACGCGCTGACCAATAACCGACCGAAACCGATTGATAAGTTTGCAGTAATCCGATCGGCAAAAGACTGCATATTATTTCTAACATCATACCGATATTGATTGCCCAAAACGCAAATCCGATAAGTTTGTAATTCCATTTCAATTCGGGATTCATTGCCCGCATACAAAACAACAAAAGTGCGAGTCCGAGTGTTCCGTAAACTCCATAAAGTGCGCCGTGTGCGTGAACTGCCGTGGTGTTCAAACCTTGCATATAATAAAGCGCAATCGGCGGATTTATCATAAAACCGAAAATTCCCGCGCCGACCAAATTCCAAAATGCGACAGCGATAAAAAAGTAAATTACCCATTTATATTGCGTAAGCCACGGACGCGCTTTTGAATGTCGAATATTTTCCATGGCTTCGTAACCGACAAAGACGAGCGGCACGATTTCGAGTGCGCTAAAAACTGAGCCGAAAGCCAGTGCAATCGTTGGCGTTCCGGCAAAATACAGATGATGCAAGGTTCCGATAATACCGCCGCTCAGATAAATTCCGGCTGAAAGTAACGATGCTTGTGCAGCGTGTTCTGCGTTAATTACCTTTAGTCTAGCAAACAAAAAAGCTATGACAACCGTTGCGAAAACCTCGAAAAAACCTTCAACCCAGAGATGGACTACCCACCAACGCCAATATTCAACGACCGTTAAATGCGAACGCATTCCCCAAAAAAGTCCGGGCGCGTAAAAAAGCGCGATTCCGGCAGTCGAAAGCAGATAAATCAATATCAAAGATTTGCTGTTATTGTTTTTCTTCAATGCCGGAATTGCCGTTCGCCCAATCAAAAACAGCCATAAAAGCAAACCGACAAACAATGCGGCTTGCCAAACTCTGCCCAAATCAACATATTCATAACCTTGATGACCGAACCAAAACCACAAATCGCCATTGCCGAGTTTGTGCATCACGCTCATCCATTGTCCGCCCATCGAACCGAGAACGACGACAAGCAACGCGCAAAACAAAACATCAACGCCGAGTTTTTGCAATTTCGGCTCATAGCCGCAAATATACGGAGCGATAAATAGTCCGGCGGCAAGCCACGCCGTTGCTATCCAAAAAATTCCGAGTTGCGTGTGCCAGGTTCGCGTAACAACATACGGCAGATAATCTTGTAGCGGAATCCCGTAAAATCCGCCGCCTTCCACGCCGTAATGTGCCGTGATAATTCCCATGACGATTTGCAGTAAAAAAAGCAAAGAAACAACCAGAAAATATTTGACGGTTGCCTTTTGCGAAGGCGTAATTTCCGCGCCGATTAGCGGATCTTCGTCCGGCGTTTCGGGCGAAGTCGTGTGTTTATGCCAACCCGCATAAAACCAAATCATCGCGCCAATTCCGGCAATTAACATAATTACGCTGACACCTGTCCAAACAATCGCGCTCGAAGTCGGAACGTTGCCAACCAACGGCTCTGAAGGAAAATTGCTCGTGTAAGAAATCGTATTGTCGGGACGATTCGCGGCGGAAGCCCACGCCGTCCAAAAGAAAAATGAAATTAATTTTCGTAGTTTTGCAGTGTCTGATTGAGCGTTTTTTTGAATCGCATAATCTTTGTTTCCGTTAGTGAAAATCTCCGAATAATGCTTTAAGTTATGTTCAAAAGCACGGGCGCGAATCGGATCAAGCGTGATTTTATTGGTCGCCGCGTCGTAAGTATTTGTTCGTATCAGATTTTGCAGACGTTGGCGCAAAGCGGCTTGTTTCTCGGAATCAAGCGCGTTGTAATCTTTTGAATTTTCGGTATTTGCCCATTCATTCAAAATAAACATTGATTCGCGGTGCAAATAATCTGCCGTCCAATCAGGCGCAACATAACTGCCATGTCCCCAAATCGAGCCGACTTGCATTCCACCCATCGCTTGCCAGACGTTCTGCCCGTCCAAAATTTCGCCGTCGCCGATAAGAACTTTGCCGTCAATCGTTACAACTTGCGACGGAATCGGCGGTGCTTGGCGGAAAATTTCCGTTCCAACCCAACCCAAAATCGCAAATGAAAACAGAAATACCGCTATCAACATTATCCAAAGTTTTTTCATATTCTTCTCCCGTTCAAATCATTCAGCCTTAAATTTTGTAACCAATAAATGAAGTTCCGGCTCCGCAGATACTTCATGTTCGACTTCTGCTTCAAGAGTAATCAAAGTTCCCGCCTGCAAATCTTGCTCATCTTCCAAATCTTTTCCCGCACGAAAAATGCCTTTACCGGACAAGCAAAAAACTGTTATTGGTTCTTTTGTTTTGTGTTTTGATAAACTGTTGTTGTTATAAAGTTTGACTTCAATGATTCGCCTCATCGCGCCGTTAAAAATTTCGTTGAGTTTTTTCGGTTCAACTGAAGCCGACATTTTGTCGAGTTCAAAGTTTTGCAATAAAGTAATTGAATTCATAAATTTAACCTCTGTGCCAACCCTAGCACTTATTAAAGGCAATAAAATGATTTCAATCATAAAATGAAGATATTATTTTTGATAAAAAATTAATTTCAGCCAAAAGAATCGTTATTTTGATTTTGTTTTCAAAGTAATTTCGTGTTTATTTTAAATTGTTATGTCTTTAATGCTACAGGAAATTACGGAACAGCCCGTAGTTTTAGAAAGAACAATTCAAGCAGAACGCGCAAAGTTCAAAAAACTTGGCGAATTTTTGAAAAATCGTGAAATTGATTTAATTGTCCTAGTCGCTCGCGGAAGCTCCGACAATGCTTCTTTGTTTGGACGCTATCTTCTTGAAATTACAACCGGAATTCCTGTTTCGCTTTCTGCGCCTTCGGTTTTTACTTTATATAATGCAAATTTGAATTTGAAACGCGCCATTGTTATTGGCGTTTCACAATCGGGCGAAGGCGTTGACATCAATCAGGTTTTGGAAAGCGCGAAAAAATCAGGCGCGTTCACAATTGGAATTACCAACGAACCTGAATCTTCAATGGCAAAGATTGCAGATGACACATTGCTGATTCACGCCGGACGCGAAAAATCTGTTGCCGCAACCAAAACTTACACCGGACAAATGCTTCATTTTTATATGCTTGCGTCCATTTTGGCGGAAAAGCCGCTCGAATTTGAAAAAATTCCGCACTACGCGGCACAGGTTTTACAACTTAGAAGTGAAGTTCAAGAATTAGTCGAACGCTATGTTTTTATGGAAAATTGCGTCGTTGTCGGGCGCGGTTTGAATTATGGAAATTCTTACGAACTCGCGCTTAAATTAATGGAAACTTGTTATGTTGTCGCAGAGAGATTTTCTTCCGCAGATTTTTTTCACGGTCCGTTGGCAATTATCGAACGACGTTTTCCCGTGATTTTGTTTGCCCCGCACGGCGTTACGATCTCCAGTAATATTGTTTTGCTTAAACGTCTCCACGAACTAAATGCCGACAGTTTGGCAATTACTAATGATAATAAAATCAGTAAGTTAAGTTCACGATTCTTGAAGTTACCTGAAGAAATTGACGAGTTTCTTTCGCCAATTCCATTTATTATTCCGGCGCAACTTTTTGCCGCTCTTTTGGCTAAAGAAAAAGGCTTGGACGCAGACGCGCCGCGTTCTTTATCAAAGGTTACTAAGACAATTTGAACCGTAGAGACGCAGAGACGCAGAGATTTTCATGAAAAATTGTATCAAAAAGTTATTTTATTTTTTTCTCTGCGTCTTTGCGTCTCTGCAGTTAGAAATAAATGTGAACGCCCAAAATAAACCTTGTAAATTTGAGGAAAAAACCTTGCAATTTGTCGGCAAACCGAATGAGCAAGCAAAATGTTTGCTCAGACCGAACAAAATCGGCGGCAATTTGGGCGAAGAATTGAAAATATTGCCGAAACCGTTTGATAAAATCATTGGCGAAAAGGTAAATATTGAGAAGCAACCACTTCGCAAATTTCTAAAAAAACATAAAATTGACGAAAATCAAATCGGCGGTTCATTGGACGAAAACTTGGTGACTGCAATACTTCCGAACGGTGAAGAAATACAGGCAATTTATTTCATTATTCACGATACTTCTTATCCTTATTTAAAAGATGAAGCGTTTCCGCCGGATTTTGACACGAATAAAGATTGGAAAGGAAATAATTTACAAATTTGGTTGAAAAATCCGGTCGCGCATATTTTTGTAAATCGTTTGGGCGATTCGGTTACGACGACATTTTTTAACAAACCTGTTGAAAAAGGTTTCGGAACAAAATTTGCACGAGATTTTTTGAAAACAGACGCAAAAGGATTGCAAATTCATATAGAATTGATACAACCGCGGCGGCGCGACGCAAAAAACTCAAATCCGAAGAACGATTTAATCGCGCCATTTCCGGGTTTTACGAATAAACAATATGAAAGACTCGCGCTTTTGTATCTTGCCGCAAGCGTTCGGCGTGGAACTTTTCTGATTCCGGCTTATCATTCCGCGATTGATGCCGGAATCGAAGACGCACACGACGATCCGCAAAATTTCGAACTCGAAAAATTTGCAGCCGAATTAAAAAAAATGTTAAATGCTTTGAATTAAAAGAATTTACGGTTGTCAAAATTCTTTTTTCGCTATATTATTTTCTTTTACAAAAATTCCCTAATTTGTCCCGAATTTCTTCTTTTTTGAAGGAAGTTTCCTTTTAATCATTGTCTTTTTTAACTTGGAGGTTAGATGTTCAGAAAAAATTTAAGGTATCTTTTTATCATTTTTACAGCGATTTTATTGGTTTCAACTTTTGTCTTTTTTATCAACCGCGAAAATACACGCGCTGATTTAATTGAGTTTTACGTTACGATTGACGAAAACGAATTGAATACGGTTAAACAAACCGCTAATCTTGCGGGAAACGATTTGAAATTCACAAAAATTTCAACACAAAGCGGAGTTGCTGTTATTAAAATGTCCAACGGCGAAATCGAAAGACTTTCGCCCTTAATGCACGAGCATTTTCACAAATGCGCCGGATTTTCGGCACACGAAACTGAAGTTGAAGCAAGAACTTTTGTCGAAAACACTTTTTCGGCGGATGCGAATGCTCAATTGGTTGATTACACGATCACGAATCAAACGAATGTTAATCAACTGCTTCCGGAAGCGCAAGAAATTCGTGTTCGTCAGATGATTACTGATCTTTCGGCATTTCCGAATCGGCGTTATAACCAAACAAGTGGCACGGATTCGGCGAATTTTATCAAAGATCAGTGGACCCAGATTGCTTCAACGCGCCCTGAAATAACCGTTGAATTTTTCACGCATCCGACAGCAACTTCGCCGCAACCCTCAATAATTTTGACAATTCCCGGCACAACTCTGCCAAATGAAGTTGTCATTTTGGGCGGACACCAAGATTCGATAAACTCGGCAGGGGCAACAGCAACTGCCCCGGGCGCAGACGATGATGCTTCCGGAATTGCCAGTCTGACGGAAGTGATTCGTGTTTTGGTAAATAAAAATTTCCGTCCGAATCGCACCGTAAAATTTATGGCTTACGCGGCTGAAGAAGTCGGACTTCGCGGTTCGACGGCGATTGCAACTGAATTTCAAGCAACGGGCGTAAATGTCGTTGGAGTTCTTCAACTTGATATGACGAATTTCAAAGCGGCGGCTTCAACGCTTGATTTTGCAATCGTAACCGATTTGACAAACGCCGCACAAAATCAATTTTTGCGGGATTTGATTGCCGCATATTTACCCGGAATGACCGTCGGAAACACGACTTGCGGTTATGCTTGTTCTGACCACTCGCCGTGGAACAGTCGCGGTTATCCGGCATCTTTCCCGCACGAATCAACTTTGGCGCAATCAAATCCGCAGATTCATAAAGCCACCGATACGATTTCTCAAAGTGGCAGCAATGCCAATCACGCTTTGAAGTTCACGAAACTTGGATTGACATATGTTGGCGAATTGGCAAAAGGACAAATCCAAAATGCCGCGCCCGCCGGTAAGCGATTTGATTTTGACGGCGATGCAAAAGCCGATGTTTCGGTTTTCCGTCCGTCTAATCAAGTTTGGTATCTAAATCGTTCCCTTCAAGGTTTCTCAGCCGCGCAATTCGGTTTTTCGACCGACAAAATCACTCCGGCAGATTACGACGGCGACGGCAAAACCGACATTGCTATTTATCGGGACGGGATTTGGCATTTGCTTCGTTCACAACTCGGTTACACCGCAATTCAATTCGGTTTAGCGGGCGACATTCCGCAACCGGCGGATTATGACGGCGACGGTCGCGCCGATGTTGCAGTTTTTCGTCCTTCAAACGGTGTTTGGTATTTAAATCGTTCAACGCAAGGATTTTTCGCCCAAGGGTTTGGACTAAACGGCGATAAACCTGTCGCGGCTGATTACGATGCCGACGGACTTGCCGATTTAGCGGTTTTCCGCAATGGAATTTGGCATTTTCAAAAATCAACGACAGGTTATTCGGCAACTCAATTCGGTCTGGCAACCGATACGCCAATGATTGCCGATTTTGACGGCGACCGGAAAACCGACATTTCCGTTTTCCGCAACGGCATCTGGCATCAATTAAAATCAACCACCGGCTACACTTCACTGCAATACGGCGAGGCGGGCGACAAACCCGTTCCCGCAGATTTTGACGGCGACGGCAAAGATGATGTTGCCGTTTTCCGCCCGAACACCGGAGTTTGGTATATTTTGCAAAGCGCAAACGGAATTTGGCGAACTGAGATTTTCGGAGTATCAACCGATAATCCAATACCATTGATGTATTAGTTTGTGAATTATTTTTTTAACCTCAGATTAAAGCGGATTTCGTTGATTCAAATTCATTTAGAATCAACGAAATCCGCTTTAATCTGCGACTAACTTTTGCTTTTATTCTTCTGATAAATTCCGATAAACTTTCGTTACGGTCAGGCGTGAAATCGGTATTAATGCTTCGGAATTGGATAAACCTTCAAATTGTTGGGAAATTTCCCCGGCGTGTGTTTGCAAATATTTCAAAAAACTTTCAAATTCTCTCTGCATCGCGTCCATTTTTTCGCGCATATTCAAAATAATCTCGACACCGGCTAGATTAACACCCAAATCTCTTGTTAAAGCCAAAATAACTTCCAATCGTTCGAGGTCGCAATCTTCATAAAGCCGTGTGTTGCCTATCGAGCGCGAAGGCTTCAACAATCCTTCGCGCTCATAAAGCCGAAGCGTCTGCGGATGAATGTCGTAAAGTTCCGCAACCGCGCTGATTGTGTATGTTTTAACCTTTCTTTTCATTTATCATCTGCATTTATCATTTATCATTTATCATTTCGAAACTTTTGATAAAAGATAAATTATAAATGTTCAATTCTATTCCAACCCCATCGCTTTGCGCGGGTTTTCAGGATTTGCTTTTTCAAATTGACGCAAAATTTCTTTGGTTTCTTCGGAAATTATGCGCGGCAGTTTTATCTGAACTTCAATAAATTGGTCGCCCCGCAAGCTGGGATTTCGCAAACTTGGAAAACCGCGTTCGCGCAGACGAAATTTTTGCCCCGATTCCGTGCCGGCAGGAATTTTAAGTTGTGCTTTGCCTTCGACCGTCGGAACTTCGATTTTTGTCCCGAGCGCGGCTTCGGAAATCGTAATCGGCATTATAACGTAGATATTATCGCCTTTCCGTGTAAAAAACCGATGTTTCCCGACATTGGTTAAAATAAATAAATCGCCCGGTTCCGCCCCCAAACGTCCACCGTGTCCTTTTTTCGGGATTCGCACCCGTGAACCTGTGTCAACGCCTGCCGGAATACGAATTTTAACTTGTTCGTTTTTTGGCGTAACGCCTTTTCCGTTGCATAAACTGCAAGGTTGTCTGCGTCTGCCTGTGCTTTCGCAGTCAGAACAAGGTTGCGAAAATTGCAAACGTCCACCAGCTTTCATTACTTGCCCCGCGCCTTTGCAAGTTGAACAAGTTACGACAGGTCCGCCCGTGTCGCCCGCGCCTTGGCAACGCGAACATTGTTCGCTGCGGTTCACGGTAATATTTGTCGTCAAACCGGTAAATGATTCTTCAAAACTCAAAGCTAAGGGAATTTCAATATCCCGCCCTTTTTTCGGCATAGGTTTCGGCGGTTCGGGGTCACGCGCAGTTTTTTTGCCGCCACCGCCAAATAAATCCGAAAAAATATCGCGGAAACTCGACGAACTGCTTCCCGAACCGCCCGGCTCGAAATTAAACCCCGAAAAATCGAAATTCGACGAACCGCCGCCCGACCCGCCCGAGCTGTAAGACGAATTTATGTCTAAATTGTCGGCATAATATCCGAAACGATCAAAAACCTTGCGCTTTTTCTCATCTGAAAGAATATCGTAGGCTTCTTGAATTTCCTTAAATTTGTCCTCAGCAGACTTATCATTCGGATTAACGTCAGGATGATATTTCCGCGCCAAACGCCGATAAGCCTTTTTAATCTCATCTGCCTTCGCGTCTTTTTTTATGCCGAGAATGTTGTAATAATCTTTATTTGCCATTTGCCGGTTCGTTAGTTGTTAGTCGTAAGTTGTTAGTTGCAATTTCCGTTTTCGCAACTAACAACTTACGACTAACAACTAACAAATTTTATTTATCAAAACCGAATACGAACTTAATTGCTTCAAAAACTTCTGCCATTTTAATGGTGAAATATGTGTAATATATGAACTGATCATATCCTACTGAACTGTCTGAATATTGACTAAATTTATCGCACAATCTTCCAACATCCCATCACTTTCATCCAACAAAACTTCCGAATCGTTTGCGCGAATCGTTGTTGTAATTTCGGCAACCGTAACAGTATTAAGTTTTTGGATTTAGTCGTTTCGCGTTAAAATCAAAACCGGACGTTATTTGTTTGGAAATTTGAATTTATAAAAACGAACATCGCCTTGAATCATTCGTCCTCCCAAACCTGTTCGTCCTGCCAAATCTCGTATTCATCCGGCTGTTGCGGGAGTCTTTCGTAGCTTTCGATAAATTTTTTAATTTTTCTGCATCGGTTCGCTTTTTTTTCAGCGAATCTTTACCTAATCATTCTTCTAAAGTTTCATTGATATATTGCAATCGGCTTTTGTTGAAATCATTAGCCACGGCATCAATCAAAGCAATCGTTCTTTCGTCAATATCAATCGTAATTTCCATAGCTTTTGAAGTATCGCAAAATCAGCCGTTGTTCGCAACACAAACAACGGCTGATTTTCAATCAAAAGAAAACCAAGTTTTTACTTTTTACTTTTTCTCTTTAGCTTCCTCATCAACATCAACGTATTCGGCATCAATAACATTGTCGTCCGAAGTCGTCGAAGTCGAATCGCCGCTTGCGCTTGCCGAAGATGCTTGTTCTTCGGTGGTTGCATCGGCAGTCGGCGCACTCGTCTGACTATAAAGCACTTCCGCTAATTTATGCGAAGCAGTTTGGAGACGTTCGAACGCCGAATTCATTGCTTCGGCATCTTCGCCCCCGAGTGCAGTTTTCGATTCGGAAATTGCTGTTTCCAGTTCGGTTGTTGCGCCTGCGTCAAGTTTATCTTTGTTTTCGCTGAAAGTTTTTTCAACCGAATATAGCAAACCGTCAAGACGATTTCGCGCCTCGATGGCTTCTTTGCGCTTGCCATCTTCGCCCGCGTGCGATTCGGCATCTTTCATCATCTTGTCAATTTCTTCTTTCGACAAACCACTCGAAGAAGTAATCGTAATTTTCTGTTCGCGTCCCGTGCCAACGTCTTTTGCCGAAACATTAACGATGCCGTTTGCATCAATGTCAAAAGTAACTTCAACTTGCGGAACGCCGCGGGGTGCGGGCGGAATTCCAACTAAGTGGAATTTACCAAGCGTTTTATTGTCGGAAGCCATCGGACGTTCGCCTTGCATAACGTGAACTTCGACCGAAGTTTGATTATCCGAAGCGGTTGAGAAAATCTCCGATTTGCGCGTCGGAATCGTTGTGTTGCGTTGAATCATCTGCGTCATCACACCACCGAGCGTTTCAATTCCGAGCGACAAGGGCGTAACATCAAGCAACAAAATATCGGTTTTTTCGCCGCCGAGAACCGCCGCTTGAACTGCTGCGCCGAGTGCGACGACTTCATCGGGGTTAACGGTTTTGTTCGGCTCTTTTCCGAAAAACTCCTTAACCATTTCCTGAACTTTCGGAATTCGAGTCGAACCACCAACGAGAACGATCTCGTCAATCTGACCTTTTTCGAGTCCTGCGTCTTTAATCGCTTGTTCGACCGGCGGCATCAAACGCTTCAAAAGCGGTTCAACCAACGCTTCAAATTTGGAGCGGGTTAATTTCAAAACCAGATGTTTCGGTCCCGATTGATCTGCCGTGATAAACGGTAAATTGATTTCGGTTTCCATCGCCGACGAAAGTTCGACTTTTGCTTTTTCCGCCGATTCTTTCAGACGTTGCAAAGCCATTTTGTCGGTTGTCAAATCAATTCCCTGATCTTTTTTGAATTCGTCAATAATCCATTTAATCAACGCTTCGTCAACATCGTCGCCGCCTAAATGCGTGTCGCCATTGGTTGATTTAACTTCGACCACACCTTCGCCGACTTCCAAAACGGAAATATCAAATGTTCCGCCCCCAAAGTCAAAAACCGCAATAGTTTCGTCTTTCTTTTTATCCAAACCATATGCCAAAGCCGCCGCCGTCGGTTCGTTGACGATTCGCATCACTTCAAGTCCGGCGATTTTGCCAGCGTCTTTCGTCGCTTGGCGTTGAGCATCATTAAAATACGCCGGAACTGTAATGACGGCTTTATCAACTTTTGCGCCGAGATAATCTTCCGCTGCTTTTTTTAATTTTTGCAAAACCATCGCCGAAATTTCCGGAGGACTGTAGGCTTTGCCTTGTGCGTCGAGCTTCACATCGCCGTTTCCGGCTTTTTCAACCTTAAACGGAACTTGTTTAATTTCGCCCGAAACTTCATCAAACTTTCGTCCCATAAAACGCTTAATCGAATACAAGGTGTTTTCGGGATTCGTTACGGCTTGGCGTTTTGCCACTTGCCCAACGAGACGATTGCCGTCTTTCGTAAAAGCGACAACCGAAGGAGTCGTGCGTCCGCCTTCTTCATTTGTAATGACAACCGGTTCGCCGCCTTCCATTACGGCAACGACCGAATTTGTCGTTCCTAAGTCAATTCCTATAATTTTGCTCATTCTTCAAATCTCCAAAAAAAATATAAATGCTTCACTCAATTTGAGCCTATCAAAAGTATAATATTTGAGTGTATTATTGTCAAGTTTATTTGAGGGCAAAAGAAAAAAGGAGGAATTGTTTTGTTCACAATCACTCAGCAACTTTCAATTGTTCACGGTTTATCGAAACCTACAGAATATATTCAGGCAAATTTCTCAGGAACTTTTTTCTTTGCTTTCGGCTTCGCGCATCAGCTGTGCCACAAAAAAAACATAGTGAAAACCCGACGCAAAAGCTAGAAGAACAACGAAAAAATAAGTTGTCGGAAGATAGATGCTGTGTCCGAAAACGGCGGCGACAAGAATTAAAGTAACGGCGGCAACTTGCACCGTGGTTGAAAGTTTTCCCAACCAGGATGGCTGAAAACCGCGAAACCCGGTCATAACATTAATCGCTCCGGCAACCGTTACAATCAATACATCGCGCCCGATCACGGCAGCTGTTACCCAAAACGGAACAGATTTCGCCGGCGGCGGAAAAATATTCGGCAAAGTCAGAATGACAAAAGCGGTTGTCATCAAAAGTTTATCGGCAATCGGATCTAAAATTGTGCCGAGTTCGGTTTCCTGTTTCAATCGCCGCGCCACAAAACCGTCAACGCCGTCCGAAACTCCTGCAATAACAAACAAAATTAGTGCCGTTCCGGTGTAGCCATAATAAAGGAGACTTGCAAAAACCGGAATGAGTGCCATTCGCAAAAAAGTTAGCAAATTCGGAATTGTCAGAATATTTGAAGTCATTGTATAGGATAAGCGATTTGAGATTTGCGATTTATTTGCAAATTTAGCATCAAATATAATTATAGTCTGAAATTATTTTATGACAAATATGTTGCTTGCTTTCATCCAATCGCAGATTAACTTGAAAAAAGTTCGAGTTCCGAAATCTCCGGCGGACAACCGAAACGAACCGGAAGGACGACCGTTCCTATGCCGCGTGTAATATAAATTTGCGTGTCCTTTCGACGATGCAAACCGTTTTTTAATTTGCGGCGGGGCAAAATTCGTTTATCTTCATCGCGCAGTTTTACTTGACCGCCGTGAGTGTGTCCACTTAAAACGAGGTCAACTCCGACGCGGGCGGCGCGACGCACGAGAATCGGATTATGCGCGAGTAGCAACTTCATTTCATCAGGAAACGATCCGTGCAAAGCTGATTTCAAATCGGACTTGCCAACCATATAATCATCAATTCCACACAACCAGAAAGATGCGTCATTCGCTTCAAAACGAAAACCTTTATTTACTAAAACCTTAATATTTTCTGACCGAAGCGCGTTTGTAACTCTTTCTGCATCAGTCCAATGATCGTGGTTTCCAAGACAAGCAAAAGTGCCGAATTTTGCATTAAGTTTTCCCAAAGCCCTCGCCATCGGCTCAATAAACTCGGGCTCGTGCGAAACGTAGTCGCCTGTCAAGACAAAAATATCGGGCTTTAATTTATTGGAAATTTCAACCATTCGTTCAATGTGTTCGAGCGAAGTAAAAGGGCTATGATGAATATCGGAAAGATGCACGATGCGAAAATGTTCCAGCTTTTTCGGGAGTCGTTTGAGATTAATTTTGACATTTTCAATCATCAAAGTATTGGCTTCATTTATCGCATAACGCGCCACTTGCGACCATTTTCCGGCAAAATCGCGAATGGGCGTGTTTGTCCCAACCACCGCTTGCAGTCGTTCGGATAATCTCGCTCTTTGTGCGCCGGTTAATTTCATCTAGCCAAATTTTGATGCTGAAAAATCTTTAAGAGGTGTGAAGAAATTAGAACATCTTTTGTTTTGATTGTCCAGAATCAAATGAGAAGTGAGTGCTGAGAAACGGACACAATCCCATTACACATCTCTCACTTCTCACCTAATTTAGAATTTCCAAAATATCGGGACAAGTAAAATCGCCGTGATAAAAGTTATTATGGTTAGAATCGTGCCAATTTTTACAAAATCCATAAACTTATATCTGCCGGGTGTATAAACAAGAACACAAGCAGGTTCCAAAGGTGTGATAAATGAAAATGACGCGGCAAATGTAACGGCAACAGCAAAAGTTCGCGGATTTAAACCGAGCGCGACGGCGGTTTTTATGGCGACAGGCAAAACGACGAGGGCGGCAGCTTGATTCGACATAGGTTGAGTCAGTAAAACTGTCAATGCAAAAAATCCGGCAAGCACAGCAACCGCACCATATTGTTGAAAATATTCGACAATCAAGCCTGCAAGATATTTATCAGTTCCGGTTTTTTCCATTGCAATTCCGAAGCTCATCATACAAGCGATTAACACAAGCAATCGAAAATCAATAAACGAATAAATTTCCGAATGACGAACAGTTTTGGTTACCAAAAGCAATAAAACGCCAAGCAAAACACAAATTGCCAACGGAATATCTATCAGACCGCCAGTAACAACTTTTGTCAACGAAAGCGCGAGAAAAAGCCCGAACGC